>JAYSSN010000288.1:0-30389 GCA_043720555.1 Rhodobacterales bacterium
GGCGCGTCCGTCACTGCCACCGCCTCGTGCCGCACCCAGCCGCAATACCCACCCCGGTCGCTTTGCCCGAAGGCCCAGCCATCGCGGCGCTCGATCACCACAAACCCGTCACCGCGCAGCAGTTGGCGGTCCAACGTCCCATCCGGCCCGGCTCGCAGGTCGGCCACCGGCACTGCAACGCGGCGGGCCTCACCGGCAACAAACGCCTCGGCCTCGACAACGCCCCGCAAGGATACATGTGCCACCCGGCCCGAGTGTGGGGTTACCCGACGGTCCCGCGTCATCGCACCATCCCCTCGACGGCCCCGAGGATCGCCCGCGCCGCCTGCCCCGCGCCGCCCTTGGGTCGCCCCGGCGCATCGGTTGGCTGGTGCCCGTAGATATCGAAATGCGCATAGCGCGCAGCGACGAAGCGCCGCAAAAACAGCGCCGCCGTGATCGCCCCGGCGAACCCGCCTGATGGAGCATTGTCCAGATCGGCAATCCCCGGCTCGATCAGCGGCTCGTAAGCGTCCCAGAACGGCAGGCGCCAGACCGGATCAAATTCCTTGGTCGCGGCATCCTGCAGTGCATCCGCGAATGCATCATCATCCGTGAAAAACGGCGCGAGGTCGGGCCCGACAGCCACGCGTGCCGCCCCCGTCAGCGTCGCCATCGACACGACCAGATCGGGGTTTTCCTCATCCGCCCAGGCCAGCGCATCACCCAGGATCAGCCGCCCCTCCGCATCGGTATTGTTGATCTCGACCGTCAGGCCCTTGCGGCTGGTCAGAATATCGCGTGGCCGCATCGCGTTGCCGCTTACCGCATTTTCCACCGCAGGCACGATCACCCGCAACCGCACCGGCAGGTTCAACGCCATGATCATCTGCGCCAGCCCCAGCACCGTCGCCGCCCCGCCCATATCCTTTTTCATCTGCAGCATCCCTGCCGATGGCTTCAGATCCAGCCCGCCGGTGTCAAAGCACACGCCTTTGCCCACCAGCGTGATTGCAGGCCCCAGGGCGCCCCAGCGCATCGACATGATGCGCGGCACCCGCGTCGCGGCCCGCCCGACGGCATGGACCATGGGAAAGTTGTGCTCTAGAAGCTGATCGCCCACATACACCTGCGTTGCCGCGCCAAACCGCTCGGCCAGGGCCATGAACACCGCCTGCAATTCTTCCGGCCCCATGTCGGCCGCAGGTGTGTTGATCAGATCGCGTGTCAGAAATTCTGCCGCCGCCATCACCTCCACGCGGTGGGCATCCACGCCATCGGGGGTCACCAGCGCCGCCATCGGCTTGTCCGCCTTGCCCGGCCGATAGCGATCAAACCGGTACGCCGCGAGCAGCCAGCCCAGCGCCGCTTCCATACCCTGCCCGTGTGTCAAGTCGCCCACCAGATGCCAATCGCCCGCGGGCAACGCGCCTGCGGCTTTGGCAAGGCCAAAGCGCGCACGGGCGCGCGCCTGGACCGTCCCGTGCCCCACAACAGCCGCCGCCACCGCCCCGTCATCGCCCGGCAACAGCCGCACCTCGCCCAGCCCCGCCTCAAACCCCGTGCCCGCTAACCACGCCTGCCACCGCCCAGACAACCCCGCGCGCCAGTCCGCCAGCCCATCAGGTGACACAACATGCAAAGGCAGGGACGCGGGCGAGGCAACGGCAAGGCGAGGGGTCATGGACAGGCTCCTGTTGATGCCCCAAAGCCTATCCCCTTCCACCGGACCTGCAAGGGCCGAGACATCGCGCAGGGTCTTGCGTCGAAAATCGCAAGTTCGGCCGTGACGGCCGGCCCTGCTACCGCCCCGGTCGCACAGGTCGCTGCGGGCGCGCACCCCCGGCAACTCGCGCTAGAACGGCACATCCGCACTGAACGTCTGCCACTCTCCCCCGATCGGATGCCGGATGGTCAGCGTTTCGGCATGCAGCATCATGCGGGGCGCATCCAGCGCTGCGCCTGTCGCATAGATCGGATCGCCCAGGATCGGATGCCCCAGCGTGGCCATATGCACCCGCAACTGATGGCTCCGCCCCGTCAGCGGCATCAGGCGTACCCGCGTTTCCGCCGGACTGCGGCCGATCACCTGCCAATCGGTCTGCGCCGCCCGGCCGTTGACATGGTCCACCATCTGGCGCGGGCGGCTCGGCCAATCGGCACACAACGGCAGATCCACATGGCCCGCGTCCCCGGCCATCTCTCCATAAATCCGCGCGACGTAGGTCTTTTTCGCTTGCCGATGTTCAAATTGTTTGCCCAACTGCCCCTGCGCCGCTTTGGTCAGCGCAAACAGCATCACCCCTGACGTATCGCAATCCAGCCGGTGCACCAACAGCACCTGGGGGATCACCGCAGCGATCCGCGCGATCAGGCAATCCTCGCGGCCTGCCAGCTTGCCCGGCACCGAAAGCAGGCCCGCCGGTTTGTCCACCACCAGAATGGCCTCATCCCGGTGCAGAATGGCCAGTGGCACATCGGGCGGATGATAATCGAATTCCATCATACGATGGTATGCCCCGCCGCACGCAAGGCATCGGCCAGTGCCCGGATGTGCGCAGGCCCCACCTCGCAGCACCCCCCCACGATCGTAGCGCCCTGGCGGACCCAGCCCATCGCGAAATCGAGGTATTTCGCGGGTGTCAGATCATGGCGCGCATGCAGCGCATCCGTGGTCGCGCGGTCGGCCTTGAATGCTGCGGTGATATGCGTGAACCCGTTCGCATAGGCCCCGAACGGCAGCCCGAAGCCCCGCACGGCATCCATCGCGGCACCCATCGCCTCGGGCACCGAGCAGTTCACCAGCACGGCCGCCGGGGCATATTCGCGCACCAGCCGGGCCACATCGCTCACCGGCTCCCCCGACCGCAGCAGGCGGCCATCCGCATCGTCCACCGACACCGACAGCCACACGGGCCGCCCCGGAACGATGCCCGCCAGCGCCCCTTCCGCCTGCAGGATCGACGCTGCCGTCTCGATCAGAAACAGGTCGACATGCGGGGCGAGCAGGGCCGATATCTCGGCATACTTCGGCGCAGCCTCGGCCACATGTGGCGTTACTTCGGGCCGATACGTCGCCACCAGCGGCCCCAAAGACCCCGCGATCCGCCCCGATCCATGCGCATCCCGCGCCTCGACCGCCTGCAGCAGCGCCCGCAGATGCAGGCCGTGAAACAGATGGTCCATCGCCTGCGGGATCAGCCGGTCGTGGTGGATTGCATAGGTGTTGGTCGTGGCAATCGTGGCGCCTGCCGCAAAATAATCCGCGTGGATGTCACGCACGACCCCCGGATGATCCATCATCACCTGCGTTGCCCACAACGGCGTGGGCACATCCCCCGTCCGCGCCAGCAATTCCTGCCCCATACCGCCGTCCAGAAGTGTGATAGCCGCCATCTGTTCCCCTTCCCCAAGCGCGGTGCCACGACTAGCACCGATCGCGTGGTAGCGCCTTACGAAACCACGGTGACTTCGATCATCCGCGGCCCGGTGCACGGCGCCAGTAGCGCCGCCCGCAACGCCTCCGCCTCCGGCGCAATGCTGACGAACGGCAGATCACACGCCGCTGCGAAGGGCGCCAACCTCAACGGCGAGGGGTCACAGCCAATCACCGCGGCCCCCACCGCGCGCATCGCCGCAGCAATCTCGCCAAAGCCCGCGTTGTTCCAGACCACATAGGTGATCGGCAAGCGTTCATCCACCGCGGTGCGCAATTCGCCGGGGCTGAACTGCAACCCGCCATCCCCGATCAGGCAAATCACCCGACGCCCCGACCCGACTGCCGCGCCGACCGCCGCACCCGGAGCATATCCAAGCGCGCCAAACCCCGTGGCCGCATTGAACCACGCCCCCGGAAAAGCTGCATCGTGATACAGGTTCCCCGCATACACCGGCTGCGTGCTGTCGCCCACGATCACCGCATCCGGCATCGCCTGTGTCATCACGGCCAGCAGACCGATCTGCGCGCGCATGTCGCCCGAGACCTCGGCCAGCGCCCCATCCCGCGCGGCGGCCGCCCGCGCGGGCCCGTCCGCCGACAATGCAAAGCCACCAAACAACCCCAGTACCGCGCCGACATCGCCCTGCACCGGTACCGCGACCGGATGCCGCGCCAGCTGATCGCCACTGATATCCACGCGGACCATCCCCGAAAGATCGGGAAACCCGCCCCGCACGTCCATGTCGTAATCCGTCGGCCCGAGTTCCGTGCCCAGCGCCAGCACCTGATCCGAGTCCGCAATCAACGCCCGCACCGCATTCAGGCTGGGCGACGCGGGCACCACCAGCGGATGCCCATGCATGATCCCCCGCGCGTTGGTGGTCAGCACCACGGGGGCATCCAGACCTTCCGCCAGCGCCTGCACCGCAGGACCGGCGCGCACCGCCCCGCCCCCCGCCAGAATCACCGGGTGGCGCGCGGCGGCCAGCCTCTGGCGGGCAGCCGCGAACGACGCCCCATCCGGCGCGGTGTGCGGTACCGCAGTACCACGAACCGATGCCCCGAAGGCCAAAGCCATCACATCCGTCGGCACCTCGATATGCACCGGCCCCGGCCGACCGGCCGTCAACACCGCAAAGGCCGCGTCCAGCACCGGCCCCAAAGCCTCGGGCTCGGCTACCTGAAACGTCGGGCACAAGGCCGCAACCATGGCCGCCTGATCCGGCAATTCATGCAGCAACCCCAGACCCTTGCCCAACGACGCCCGGCGATTGACGCCCGATATCACCAGCACCGGCACCGAATCCGCCCGGGCCTGCCCCATCGCGGTCAGCGCATTGGTCAGGCCGGGCCCCGTGATGACAAACGCCACACCAGGGCGGCCCGTAACGCGGGCATAGCCATCCGCCGCGAATACAGCACCCTGTTCATGCCGCACGGTCACATGCCGCACACCCGACCCCGCCAGCCCGCGATACAGCTCCACCGTATGCACGCCGGGAATACCAAAGACGACCTCAACCCCGCGCGCCGCCAACCCTGCAACCAACGCCTGACCGACCGTGGTCATGCCGCCACCCGCGCCTGCACAAAACCTGCGATCCGCAGGCAAGCCTCGGCGATCACGGCATCGGGTTGGGTCAGCGAAACCCGCAGCCAGCCCGCCAGCGCCCGGCCGAAACTTTCCCCCGGCATTACTGCCACGCCCGTCGCCTCGAGCAGCGCCAGCGCAAAGGCCTCGCCACTCATCCCCAGACTGCGGATGTCGATCAGCGCGAACATCCCCGCTTCGGGCTGATGCACGCGGCATCCCGGCACGCCGCGCAAGCCATCTGCCAAAATCGTCCCACGCGCCGCGAACCGCGCCGCCATCCCGGCGGCAACGGGCGATGGGGACGATACCGCCAGCGCTGTCATGTCCGCAATGAACGGCTGATTGCCGAACAGCATGGTCTCCGACAGGGGCAGGGCCCGTTCGCAAAACGCCTCTGGCCCCACGCACCAGCCGGACCGGAACCCTGGCGCCGCATGCGATTTGGAAATGGATGAGGCCACCACCACCCGTTTGGCCAACGCCGGGTCTGACAGTGGCGAGGCGAAGGGCACGCCGTCGAACACCAGCTCTTCGTACACCTCGTCACACACGATCCACAGATCATGCTTGATGGCCAGCCGCCCCAGTGCCGCAATATCGGCCTCGCGCAGGACCGCCCCGGTAGGGTTATGGGGCGTGTTCAGGAACAACACGCGGCTTTGATCCGTGATCCGCTGTGCCACATCCGCCGCCTGCATGCGAAACCCCGCTTCAGGACGCAACGGCACAGGCACCATTGTCGCCCCGGTCGCCGCAATGACGCCCTCATAAGTCGCATACATCGGATCGCCCACCAGCACCTCGTCCCCCGGCCCCAACAGTGTGGACATCACGGCATAAAGCACCGTCTGCGTGCCGGGAAAGGCCATGATCTGCGAAGACGTGATGATGCGGCCCCGCCGTGCGGTGTATCGGTCTGCCAGGGCCTGCACCAACCCCGGCTCGCCCCGGCCGTTGGAATATCCCGTGCGCCCGGCCGTCATCGACTGTGCCGCGACCGCAATCAAGGCATCCGGCGTCGCCACATCCGGCTCGCCGATCGTCAGCTCGATGATCGGCCGCCCTTCCGCCTTCAGCGCGCGCGCGCGGGCATGAACCGCCCATTTCGCCCCGCCAAGGCCCGCAAGCCGTTCCGTCACCGGGGCAAACCGCATCTCAACTCTCCCTGGGCAAAGCGCCCTTCACGTCAATTCCCAGAATAGCCCCGATGGCGTCAAGCGCGATCCGCTCCAGCTCCGGTTGACGCAGCGCGTCGGGCTGCAATGAGCCTTCCAGCCACAGACCGTCAACCACGGCATTGCAGGCAATGGCCAGCGCGGCGTTGTCGGGCTTGCCCACACGCCCCGGCACATCGCCAATCAACCCCTGCAGCGCATCGCGAAAGCCCCGATAGGTGCTGCCATGCGCCGCGCGCATCGCCTGATCGGTGCGGATCAACGGCAGAAATCCCGCCCAGGCCAACAGCATCTTGGGATCCATCATTGCCGGGCGCAGCCGGGTGACAACCCACACCGCCAGCCGCGCCACCGGATCGCCGTGCGCAGCCGCGGCGTCCGGTGCCTTGCCGGTCATCATCCGGTCCATCATTGCCAGACATGCCGCGCGCGTCAGATCTTCCTTGCTGGCGAAATAATGCCGTATCAGACCGGGCGTCACACCCGCGCGTTCGGCAATCGCGCGCACAGTCGCCGCCGCATGGCCGCCCTCGGACACCAGTTCAATCGCCGCCGCAATCAGCGCTTCGCGCCGCCGCTCTTCGCCCTCGCGCCGATATGCCCGCCGTGCGACCGTCATGCCGTTTCCCGCCCTGCCCCGGAAATAACGAAATAGCACCAAATACTTGACTGTCCATCACGCGCCAACCGGACAGACCCGGACTTTGCACCCCGGCAGCTTACGATGCGGGCCCGGGTGCCGGGCGCGCCACGTCCTTGTGCACGATTACATCGGCCTGTGGATAGGCCGCAAGAATCGCCCGCCGCAGCCCTGCCCCAATCGCATGAGCATCGCGCAGACACTGGTCACCATCCAGCTCGATGTGGATGTTCACAAAGACCCGGCTGCCCGCGGTGCGCGTCTTCAGATCGTGAAACCCCCGCACGCCCGGCCATTCTTGCGCGATCGCCGCGATGCCCGCAATGATGTTGGGGTCGGCCCGCCGGTCCATCAGTGCGTTCCACGCCGGCCCCCCGATCCGCACCGCGCCGAAGGCCAGCATTCCCGCCGCCGCCAACGCCACAACGGAATCCACCTGCGCCAGCCCCAGCGATGCGGATGCCCACAGCGACACGATCGCCCCGACGTTCGGCACCAGGTCACCCAGATAATGCAACCGGTCCGCGGCCACCACACGGCTGCCCGTGCGCCGCGCGACCCGCCCCTGCCAGATCACCAGCCCCCCGGTCAGCACGATGGATGCGGCCATCACGATGATCCCGCGCCCTTCAAATGCCAGCGTGGTCGGCGCACCCGATGCCAGCCGCGTTCCCGCCGCGACGGCGATGACGACCGCCGCAATCGTGATGAACACCGCCTGCCCCAGCGCCGCGAGATCCTCGGCCGAGGTGTGGCCAAAGGCATGATCCTCGTCCGCGGGCTTGGCCGCATAAATGATGGCCGCAATGGCACCAACCGACACCATCAGATCAAGCGCGCTGTCCGATAGCGACGCCGCCACCGACAGCGCGCTCGTCGCAGACAGCGCCCACAACTTCAATGCCACCAGCACCGCCGCCACGATGACCGACGCGAGCCCTGCCGACAGATTAAGATTCTGATGTCTCGGTGCCACCCTGACCTCCGCCATGCCAACGCGGCCCTACCGCAAGGGACCGCGCCGGGACAAGTGCTGCTATTCAATCACCTCGTCAGGCGCGACACCCCAGATCGCCGCCTTGCGCACCCAGCCGCGCCCGCCGTCCACACTCATGCGGCACCACTCTGCCGCGCATTCCAGCACACGCCCCACCACGCCGGCCTCGGCCTGAAACACCACGCGCGCGCCATCCACCGCAACTTCGTGGAATTCCGCGATGGGCTGCATCACCAGCGCCGAGCGTGCCCCCGACAACAGCGAAAAATGGACCCAGCCGCCCGCGCCTTCGGCATCTTCGACACGGCGCCAGTTCTCGTATTCGCCCGTCACGCGCAGCGGCATCCCCACCCGAGTGAACACCCAGTCAATCTTGTGCGTCAGGCCGGGGCCGCGCCGGGCGTTGCCCTCGTCCGTCTTGAGCGTCACGAACCGCGGCACCGGCAAATTTGTCACCGCCCCCCGGCTTGGGTCGCGCGGGGCCTCTTTCGGCTGGGCCATGGGTTCAGGCACCGCCACCGGAGCCGCGGCAACTGACGCGGCCACATCGGCCACCGCCGCATCCAGCGCCGCCGCCGACACCTCCACCAGATCGTCCGGACGCTGTGGCGGGGCGCGCCGCGCCAGATCACCCTCGGCGACAGCCGTCACCGCCGTTGCCAGAACCCATCCCGCCGCGCACATCGCCAGCCGTACCGTCATCGTAAACCTCTGCCGCCTCAGGCCCATTCTCCGGGCGTCTGTCCGGGGGCTTGTCTCTGCCCCCTGTTCGGATCACCTTGCCATCAGAGACGTCATTAGGAAAGCCCAACATGCCCGCGCAACGCCTGAGTGTTGTTGTAACGCGACGCCTGCCCGAGGCGGTTGAAACCCGCATGAAAGAGCTGTTCGACGTTACGCTGCGCGACCCCGACACCCCGATGAGCCGCGATGACCTGGCCAAGGCCATGCGCGAATGCGATGTGATCGTTCCCACCCTGCGCGATCCCATTGACGCGGCACTGATCGGGCAGGCAGGCGACCGGCTGAAGCTCATCGCCAATTATGGCGCGGGGGTCGATCATATCGACGTCGCCACCGCCCGCCAGCGCGGCATCCTTGTGTCCAACACCCCCGGCGTGGTGACCGAAGACACCGCCGATATGGTGATGGCCCTGATCCTGTCCGTCACCCGGCGCATTCCGCAAGGGTTGGCCATGATGCAATCCGGCGATTGGCAGGGCTGGTCGCCCATGGCCAACCTCGGCGGGCGCATCGGCGGCAAGCGCCTCGGCATCCTCGGCATGGGCCGCATCGGGCAGGCGGTCGCGCGCCGCGCCCGCGCCTTTGGCATGCAGGTTCACTACCACAACCGCAAACGGCTGCGCCCCGAGGTCGAGGCAGAGCTTGAGGCGACGTATTGGGAAAGCCTCGATCAGATGGTGGCGCGCATGGATATCGTGTCGGTCAACTGCCCGCACACGCCTGCCACTTTCCATCTGATGAACGCCCGCCGCCTGAAGCTGATGAAACCCACTGCCGTCATCGTGAATACCTCGCGTGGTGAGGTCATCGACGAAAATGCCATGACCCGCGCCCTGCGATCGGGCGAACTGGCCGCCGCAGGGCTGGACGTTTATGAGCACGGCCACGATATAAATCCCCGTCTGCGCGAACTGCCCAATGTCGTTTTGCTGCCGCACATGGGATCTGCGACCCTGGAAGGGCGAGTGGAGATGGGCGAAAAGGTCATCATCAACATCAAGACATTTGCGGACGGGCACCGGCCCCCGGATCAGGTCGTGCCGGGGATGTTGTGAGGCGTGCCGAAGCTGCATGATCCCGCAGCACTCTGGTCTGGCGCGCGTCCGGCAACATGACTGACAACACACGACAAAAAGGCCCGACCCCATGCAAACACTCTCCCTGCACACCGGCCGCACCATCCCGCAGCTCGGCATCGGCCTCTGGCAGGTCACAGACGCTGCCACCGTCACCGAAACCGCCCTGCGCGCCGGCTACCGCCTGGTGGATGGTGCCGCGATCTATGGCAATGAGGTTGGCCAGGGTCAGGGCATCCGCGCCAGCGGCGTCCCCCGCGACCAGATTTTCGTCACGACCAAGGTCTGGAACGACCGGCACGGCCATGACGAGACCCTGCGCGCGGTGGATGAAAGTTTTGCCCGGCTGGCCCTCGACCGGATCGATATGATCCTGATCCATTGGCCCTGTGCGGTCAGTAACCTGTTCGTCGACACATGGCGCGCGCTGATCCGGCTGCAGCACGAAGGCCGCGTCACCGACATCGGCGTGTCAAACTTCAACGCCGCCCAGATCGACCGCCTGATTGCCGAAACCGGCGTTGCCCCGGTGCTGAACCAGATCGAACTTCACCCCCGGCTGCAACAGGCCCCGCTCCGCGCGGCGCATGCCCGACACGGCATCATCACGCAAAGCTGGACGCCGCTGGGGGCCGGACGCAGTTTCGACGCCCCCGCAATCCGCGCCATCGCGGCCCGCACCGGCAAGTCACCCGCGCAGATCATCCTGCGCTGGCACATCGAAATCGGTTGCTCTGTCATCCCACGCTCGACCCGGCCTGCCGGTCTGGCCGAAAACCTGAATATCTTCGACGTCAGCCTGACGGCTGCGGATCACACGGCCATCGCCGCACTGGATATCGGCGAACGTATCGGTCCCGACCCGGACTTCTTTACCTGAATCGCCAACTCCCCTGCGAAAAATGTCGACCCGGCTGTTGATTTTTCGCAGAAAGATCGCGCCCCATCACCCATTCCATCCCCGGTACCAGTCGACAAACCGCGCCACCCCCTCATGGATATCCGTCCGCGGCAACGCCCCCACCAACGCCGTGATCAGCGCCGCATCAGCCCAGGTCGCGGGCACGTCTCCCGGTTGCATCGGCAACATCCGCTGCTCTGCGCGCCGCCCCAAAGCCTGCTCAATCGCCGCGATGAAATCCGTCAACGGCACCGGTGCCCCATTGCCGATATTCACAACCCGGTAGGGCGCCACCGGCGACAGGCTGTCCATCGGCCCCACCGGCGCCGCCCCCGGCACCGCATCAATCAGCCGCACAATCCCCGCCACCAGATCATCCACATAGGTAAAATCCCGGCTCATGTTGCCGTGGTTGTAGACATCGATCGGCTCGCCCTGCAAAATCGCCTTCACGAACTTGAACAGTGCCATGTCTGGCCGCCCCCATGGCCCGTAAACCGTGAAGAACCGGAACATCGTCGTCGGGACGCGGTAGAGATGCGCATAAGAATGCGCCATCGCTTCGTTGGCAATCTTGGTGGCCGCATAAAAGCTCATCGGATGCACCGCCCGGTCCACCTCGCGGTAGGGCATTGCGGTGTTGGCGCCATAAGCCGAACTGGTCGATGCCATCAGCAGATGCGCGGGCTGTACCTCCCGCGCCGCCTCCAGCACTTCATAGGTGCCGATCAGGTTCGCCTCGACATAAGTCCGCGGCGCATCGATCGAATAGCGCACCCCGGCCTGCGCGGCCAGATGCACCACCGCATCCGCGCCCGCCATCAGCCCCGCCACAAGGCCCGGTTCTTCAATCAGGCCACAATGGAAAGTGAAGCGTTCCTGCCCTTCAAGCTGGCCCAGTCGTGCCTCTTTCAGCGCGGGGTCGTAGTACGTGGTCAGCGCATCAAGGCCCACGACCCGCCAGCCTGCATGCAGCAAGGCCCGGCAGGTGTGATACCCGATGAATCCTGCGGCCCCTGTGACCAACGCTGTGCGCATGTGCTGCCCCCGTTTTGATTTAGGTCGCAGGGTGCGGCTGCGGGGTCAAGGGGGGCATTGTTTGCTTTGCGGCACGAACCGGTCCGCGGACCAATGACGGACGGGAGGGACAGGCCCGACCCCGAGTGGGCGCTGTGACGGCGGTATCAGGCACTTCATGGCGTAACCCGTTCAACAGATATTCTGCCGGTGCCGACACAATCGCGCCTTCCCGGGGGGGACGGAAGTCTGGCGCCGCCCGGCGGCGCAAGCAGCGCACTGACCATGAACGAAGGCAAAAAACGCGACCGGCGTGCCGATCTTGCCTTACGCCCAATTCCCTTCAAATCCCGCCGGCACCAGCAGGTTATGCCGCCCCACGTTTGTGACATCCCGTTCGCCACACAGCGCCATCGTCGTGTCCAGCTCGTTGCGGATCACCTCCAGCGCCGTGGTCACCCCGGCCTCGCCCATCGCGCCCAGCCCATAGATGAACGACCGCCCGATGTAGGTGCCCGTGGCGCCCAAGGCCAACGCCTTCAGCACGTCCTGACCTGACCGGATGCCGCCATCCATATGCACCTCGATCCGGTCGCCCACCGCCGCCACAATGCGCGGCAGCATGCGGATCGACGACAGCGCCCCATCCAGTTGCCGCCCGCCGTGGTTCGACACGATGATTGCATCCGCCCCGAAATCGGCCGCCCGGCGTGCGTCGTCCTCATCCAGAATGCCCTTCAGGATCAGCTTGCCACCCCACATGTCCTTGATCTTCTGCACCTTGCCCCAGTCGAGCTGCGGGTCGAACTGTTCGTTCGTCCACGCCATCAGCGACGACAGATCGCCCACGTTCTTGGCATGTCCCACAATATTGCGGAACGTGTGCCGCTGCGTGCCCAGCATATCCAGCGCCCATCGTGGCTTGGTCGCGATGTTGAGGATATTCTTCACGGTCAGCTTCGGCGGGGCCGACAACCCGTTCTTCAGATCCTTGTGCCGCTGGCCCAGGATTTGCAGATCCAGCGTCAGCACCAGCGCCGAGCACCGCGCCTTCCTGGCCCGCTCGATCACGCCTGCCACGAACTCCTGATCGCGCATGACGTATAACTGAAACCAGAACGGCGCTGTCGTGTGGGCCGCCACATCCTCGATCGAACAGATGCTCATGGTGGACAGGGTGAAGGGCACCCCGAACTTTTCGGCCGCGCGTGCCGCCTTGATTTCGCCATCCGCGCTTTGCATGCCCGTCATGCCCACCGGCGCAAGCGCGACCGGCATCGCAACGGGCTGGCCGATCATCACCCCGGCAACCGACCGCTCCGACATATCCACCGCCACCCGCTGCCGCAGGCGCAACTGTCTGAAGTCATTGGTATTATCGCGAAACGTCTGTTCCGTGTAACTGCCGCTTTCGGCATAATCGTAGAACATCTTCGGCACGCGCCGTTTATATATGCGCTTCAAATCTTCGATGCTGGTGATGACGGACATGCGACGCGCCCCTGTGCATATTGGTTATTTCTTCTTACCAATACCCGCTGCCTTGGGCAATGCCATCACGCGGCGTCGCGGAATACCTCCGCCAGCAAGGGCACCAGTGCTGCCTCGTCCGCTGCGGTAAAGGCGGCAGCGGTGTTGCTGTCCAAATCAAGCACCCCCAGCAGCAACCCGGCCCGGTTCCACACTGGCATGACCAGTTCGGACCGCGTGGTTGACGAACAGGCGATGTGATCGGGGAAATCATTGACGTCCGGGATGTTCAGCACACGGCCGGTCCGCGCCGCCGCGCCGCAAACTCCGCGCGAAAACGGGATCACCAGGCAGCCATGCCCACCCTGATAGGGACCGATCTTCAACAGCTCTGGCCCGACGACCCGGTAAAATCCGGTCCAGTCCGCCAACGGATGGCCATGGTGAATTTCACACACAACGGTCGCCATCAGGGCAACCGTGTCCGTCTCTCCATGGGTCAGCGCCAGAATGGTGTCGCGCAGGGCTTTGTAGTCCACTCGGGTTGCATCCAGCATATCAGTATCCAATCGCGCAGCCGTCTTTACGGGGGTCTGATCCCGCTTTTAACACACCTGAGTCATGTATGAAAATCGCCTGCGCCGCGCCCAGCGCCACGTCCGGCGTGCGCACATCGTGCCCTTTGGCCGCCAGTGCCGCGCGCACGTCGCCCGCATAGCCCCGCTCGACCTTCAGGCCACCTGCGTCGGGAAAGCTGCGCGGCGCGTCAATCGCCGCCTGCACGTCCATCCCGTAATCGAGCAAGTTCGTCACGAACCGGGCATGGCCTGCTGGCTGATACGCGCCACCCATCACCCCGAACGGCATCACGATCCGCCCCTGATGCGCCAGCATCGCCGGGATAATCGTGTGCATCGGGCGTTTGCCCCCCGCAGCCTCGTTCGGGTGGCCTTCCTGCAACGTGAACCCCGCACCCCGGTTCTGAAAGTTCACGCCAAAACGCGATGACGCCAGCCCGGACCCGAATCCCCAGAACACCGAATAAATCAGCGATACCGCCATGCGGTCACGGTCCACCACGGTGATGTAGACCGTGTCCTTGTGGATCGCCTCAGTCATTGGCTTTGCCTCCGCCATCGCGCGATCCGGGTCGATCAGACCCGCCAACGCCGTCGCCGTTTCCGGCGCCAGCATATGCGCCAGCCGCGTCGTATGATCGGCGTCGGCCAGAAACCGGTTGCGCGCATCATAGGCGAGCTTCGCCGCCTCGGCCTCCAGGTGCGCCCGTTCAGCACCGAACGGCTCCAACCGGCCCAAGTCGAAATGGGACAGGATGTTCAGCAGCAAAATCGCCGTCGCCCCTGACCCGTTCGGCGCGTGTTCCATCAGATCATGGCCCTTGTAGGCACCACAAACCGGATCGCCCCATGTGCAGGCGGTCGCCGCGAAATCATCCAGCGTATGCACCCCACCCATGGCGCGCAGCGAGGCCACCATATCTGCCGCGACCTCACCCTCATAAAACCCGGCGCGGCCTTGCGCGGCAATCCGACGCAATACATGCGCCTGACCCGGCGCGCGGAACACCTGCCCCGGTAACGGCGCCTTGCCGCCCAGCAAATAGAAGTCGCGCGCCGCGCCCTGCAGATGCGCCACATCGCCCGCCCAGTCCGAGGCCACGCGCGGGGCCACCGGCACGCCCGCGTCGGCATAGTGGATCGCCGGCGCCAGAAGTTGTGCCATTGGCAAGCGGCCATGCACGGCATTCAGCGCGCAAAAGGCGTCGATCGCCCCCGGCACCGTCACCGGCTCGACCCCACCCACGGGCACAGTGGCGTGGCCCTTCGCGCGCATCTCTGCCGCCGACAGGCCCAGAGGTGCGCGGCCCGATCCGTTCAGCGCCAGAACCCGCTCTGCCCCGGCAGGTTTCACCAGCACAAAGCAATCGCCGCCAATTCCCGTCATCTGTGGCTCGCACAGGCCCAGCAGAACCGCGCCCGCCAGCGCTGCATCCGCCGCATTGCCCCCCGCCTGCAGAACATCAATGGCGACTTTGGCCGCCAGTGGGTGCGAGGTCGCGCAGATGCCATTGGTGGCATAGACCGCCGATCGACCCGGCTGTTGGAAGTCACGCATCATGCACCCCTCGGCTGGGGCGGACGCTAGCGGAAGTTGCGGGGATTGCCAAACGGCAGATGAACCTCGGCATCGCGAACAGGGTGGGGGCATTAGCCCGCGACGCCGAGGGAAGCTTTTATGCAGCTACAGGGCGGTTATGAAATCGGGATAAGAAGAATTTAGGGGGGAAAGGCGGCGGTATTGCGTCAGTTTTCACAAGGCGGAAACGGCGGCATCCACGGGGCCGGATTGTTCGCCCCCCAGCACAAAAGTCAGCTCATTCAGCGTGCCATAGCGCGCGTAACGCAGGTCGTGCGAGAGGCTGCGAATCAGGAACCAGCCAAATCCGCCTTCAGGCAGGTTCCCCGTTGCATCGGGCACACGCAGCGCACCGTCGGGCAGCACATCCGCGGGCATGCCAGACCCCCGGTCGGTGATCCGGCAGGCAACTTCGCCCCCGGCCTGCCACAGTGTCAGGGTGATTTCGCCCGACTTTCCGACATACGCATGCTCGACAATGTTATTCATCACTTCGGCCAGAACCAGTTCGGCCGCACTGCGGTCGTCGTCAGGGACCGCCGACATGACCGGCCCGTACATCAGTGCCGCCAGTGCCGCACGAACGGCATCAAATGTCGCCGGAAATGCCAGATGGGCGATGACGACGCGCCCGCCATCCGCAAGATCGGCGCCGCCCGTTTCAAACGGCATCACGCAACGCACCGGGCACCGCCGCATGGATGGTGAACACGCTGTCCATCCGGGTCAGGCGAAACACCTTTTCCACCGCCGCCGTCAGCCCGGCCAGTTCCAGCGTGCGGTGCGGCAACAGCAGCTTCATCACCGCCACGACCGCACCCAGACCGCTGCTGTCCAGAAATCTCACCGACGACAGATCCAGCACCACGCGCGGTGGCCCGCCTGTCATCACCTCGCGCATGCGTTCCTTGAACTGGATCGCCCCCGCCGCATCGATCCGCGGTTCGTCGACACGCACAACCAGCATGTCCCCCGCCGTTTCACACCTCAATCGCATCACACCCTCCGGCACAGCCAAAGGGCAGACTAGGGCGCGGGCGTGAATAAATCGTAAGCGCGATCAGTTCATCTGAAACTGCAGCGGATAGCGCCCGTCTTCAAAATCGCCGAACAGATCGGGCAGATCGGGATGGTCCACCGGACCGCCGGTTTCGTCGGGCACAAGGTTCTGCTCGGACACATAAGCCACGTAATACGACTGATCGTTTTCCGCCAGCAGATGGTAAAACGGCTGGTTCTTTGGCGGGCGGCTGTCTTCGGGGATTGCGGCATACCATTCGTCGGTGTTGTTGAAGCGTGCATCGACATCAAAAACCACGCCACGGAAAGGATGCTTCCGATGGCGCACGACCTGCCCCAGATGATATTTTGCACACGTCGGCTGCAGCATTTTGCATCCCCCAATTTCGGGTTTTAATCCCGCACAAGGCCACTTGTCCACAGGTCAGGTGAGGCAGATGCGAAACAAACTGTTAACCTGATCCCGAAAGTGGTCGCGACCACGCGCCCGGCCGGACCGGCATATCCGTCTCCGCGGCAGACCGCCTCGGCGCAGGCGCGCGCGGTGCCAACCATGCACGCGCTCGCGGATTCCTGATCGCGGGCCGGCCAAAGCCCCATTTCCACCGGGCGGAAACTGCACTAGGGTAGTGACAAAATAAAAACGTACGAGGGGCATATGAGCAGACTTCTCCGTGCGTCGGTGTTGCTGATGTTTCTCGCATCCTGCGGGGGCGGCGGCAACTTTTCGGCGCCACGCAATCTTGACGACGCCTGCGCGCTAACACGCGAGCGCCCGGAATATTTCCGGGCCATGAAGGACACGGAGCGCAAATGGGGCGTGCCCGTGAACGTGCTGATGGCGATGATCTATCAGGAATCCAAGTTTGTCGGCAACGCCCGCACGCCGCACCGCTTTGCCCTTGGGATCATCCCGATGGGCCGGCAAAGCAGCGCCTATGGGTACAGCCAGGCGCTTGATGCGACCTGGGAAGAGTACCAGAAAGCCGAAGGCGGCCGCCGCGCAAAGCGCGACCGGATCGCCGATGCCACAGATTTCATGGGCTGGTACATCCATGAAACCGAAGCCCGCCTTGGCATCAGCAAATATGACGCGCGGGCACAATACCTCGCCTATCACGAAGGTCGCACCGGGTATGCCAACCAAAGCTATCTCAGCAAGGGCTGGCTGTTGGACGTTTCCGCCGCCGTCGCCACCCGGTCCGACAAGTACGGCGCAGAACTGGCAAGCTGCGGGCGGTAACCGGCCGGCCGGTCATCTAGTTTGCCGCCCATCTGACCCGGACTGGCGGCATACCGCGTCAGTTCCGCCGGTTCTGCTCTGAGGTGATGGAAAACAGCGAGGCGGGCAAATTCGCCCCCAGCTGCAATTGGCCCAGGATCACCGTGGTTTCCTGCCCGGCATCATCGGTAATGACCCATTGCCGCAACACCACCGGGTCGGCGGTAAACACCATCTCGATGGTGCCATACTCCGGATGCGCGGGATCCTGCGCCTTGACGCGCGTCGATGTCCCATCCTCGGAATGCCCCACCACCGTGCTTGCCCGGCCAAGGTCGACCGTTTCCGCCAGGATCAGGTTCAGCGGCGTCCGCGTCAGCGGATACTGCTCGGCGGCCTCATTCGATTTGGAATCAAAGATCGCCACGCTGCCCGCGCTGGCCAGCACAAGGCTTTCATCGGGCGGCGCATATTCAAACCGCACCCGGCCCGGCCTGCGGATATACAGCTTCCCGGTAGAGATCGAGCCATCCGCGTTGACTTGGGTAAAGTCGGTCTCGACCGTTGTCAGACTGTTGAGATACTGGCTGATCGTGCCCAGACCGATCTTCTCGGCCTGCGCGGGCAGGGCAAATGCGACAAGGGCGAGCGGGGCCAGAACGGCACGAAGGGTCATCATACCGTCAAGATAGTGACTCTGGGCAAGTTCCGCATCAGGGATCGCATCACAAGGCAGAGAGACGCCGAAACATGAGGTGTTAGGCCCACGCCGATGTGCGAAGCATCGCTATGTTCCAAAAGCAGAGGCGTGGGTTTTACCCCCGCCTGCGCTTGCCGGAAGGACAAGCATGCCCCCCTCAATGCTCCGGCAGCAAAATCTCGCGCTTGCCGACATGGTTCGCAGTCGTGACGACATGGTTCTCTTCCATCTGCTCCACCAACCGCGCGGCCTTGTTGTATCCGATGCCGAGTTTCCGCTGGATGTAGCTTGTCGAACACTTCCGGTCCTTGGCCACCACTGCCACTGCCTGATCGTACAGCGCATCGTCGGACCCGTCGCCGCCAAGGCCCAGCACCATGTCGATGTCGCCTTCCTTGTCCTCGTCCACGCCTTCGACCACGCCAGACATATACACCGGCGGACCAAAGGATTTCAGGTGGTTGACGACCTCCTCGACCTCTTCATCGGACACGAAAGGCCCATGGATGCGGGTGATCTTGGCCCCGCCGGCCATATACAGCATATCGCCCATGCCCAGCAGCTGTTCCGCCCCCTGTTCGGACAGGATCGTGCGGCTGTCGATCTTGCTGGTCACCTGGAAACTGATGCGGGTCGGGAAGTTCGCCTTGATCGTGCCGGTGATCACATCGACCGAAGGCCGCTGCGTTGCCATGATCAGATGAATGCCCGAGGCCCGCGCCATCTGCGCCAGCCGCTGGATGCAGGCCTCAATCTCTTTGCCCGCCACCATCATCAGGTCGGCCATCTCGTCCACGATCACCACAATATAGGGGATCGCCACGGGGGCGAATTCATCCGTCTCGAACACCGGCTCGCCGGTGTCTTCGTCAAACCCGGTCTGGATCGTGCGCTTGAACATCTCGCCCTTGGCCAGCGCCTCGCGCACCCGGCCGTTATAGCCGTCAATGTTGCGCACGCCCATCTTGGACATCTTGCGATAGCGTTCTTCCATCTCGCCCACGACCCATTTCAGGGCGACGACCGCCTTTTTCGGGTCCGTCACCACGGGAGACAGCAGATGCGGGATGCCATCATACACCGACAGTTCCAGCATCTTGGGGTCAATCATGATCAGCCGGCACTCTTCTGGCGTCAGCTTGTAGATCAGGCTCAGGATCATGGTGTTGATCGCCACCGATTTCCCCGACCCCGTGGTACCCGCGATCAGCAAATGGGGCATCTTGGCCAGGTTCGCCACGATCGGTTCGCCCGCGATATCCTTGCCCAGCGCCAACGGCAGGCGCATGGTTGAATCGCCGAAATCGCGCGCGGACAGAATCTCGCGCAGCACCACTTTTTCGCGGTGCACGTTGGGCAATTCGATCCCGATCACTGTTCGCCCCGGCACCGTGGACACGCGCGCCGACAGCGCCGACATCGACCGTGCAATGTCATCCGCCAGCCCGATCACGCGCGATGCCTTCAACCCCGGTGCCGGTTCCAGTTCGTACATCGTCACAACCGGGCCGGGGCGCACCGATACGATCTCGCCCTTCACGCCATAGTCGTCCAGCACGGATTCCAGCATTCGCGCGTTTTCCTCCAGCGCCTCATGCGACAGGGTAAATCGCTGCACCGTCGTCGGCGCACTCAGCAGGTTCAGCGGCGGCAGTTCATAAACCGGCTGCTGATCTTCAAACCGCAAACGCGGTTGCGCCTCGGATACCGCCTGGCGCGACATCACCGCGGGCTTGCGTGCGGCCTGCTGCACCACGGCGCGTCGATCGGCCACCAGGGGGGCCGGGGCATCGCCCGGAGCGTCATCCCACGCAGCATCCTGCGCGAGCAGGCCGATATCATCCGGCCAATCGTCCCCGTCATCTGCAACCGCCCCGTTCCGCGTGGTTTCGGCGATCAGCGGCGTTGGCCCGCGCGCGCGCATCACCGGCGGTTCACGGCGTGCGGCCACCGCCGCCGACACCGGGGACAGCGTGGCGGGGACCACGCCCTGCGCCCGCGCCCGGATGGCATCGCCGATCCGCGCCCTGATCCGGTCTTCGCTTGGCGCGTCGGCATCCAGCATGGCGTATGAATAGTCCGGCTCTACCAACTCGGGCTGCGGATCAGGCTCCACCGCGCGACGAATGCGCGCGATCAGGCCCAGCTTGGGGGCGGGACCAGCAGCCAGCGGTTGGCCATAGCGCGGCTCGGCACGCAGCGCGTCCGGCGCGCCCCATGCCGCGGGCTCTGTCACCGGCGGTTCCGACCGCGCCACTGACGGGCGCCGCGCTGCCAGCGGTGCCGTCCAGCCCACGGGCCGTGCAACAGGCGGGTCTTGCGGCAGACCGGCCATCGCGCGCCGTTCCATCCGCCGGTCCTGCAGGGCCTGCGCCGCGCGCACACCGCCCGCCGCCCCCTTGCCCAGCGCCGTCATCACCGCGTTATAGCTGATGATCGACCCCACCAGCAGGAACCGCGCAACAGCCTTCAGCTCTTCGCGATCGAACCCCGTGACATAAAGGACCATCACCACCAGCCCCAACGCCATCATCAGCGACAGCAGCTTTAGCGCGATCCCGGCCTGCAGCGGCAGCACACCGAGCAGGAAACCCATCGCAGTGTCGCCGAACAGCCCACCCAGACCGACTCCCTGATGCGGCCAGTCCGGTCCCGGTGGTATCGTCGTCGCATAGGCCGCCGCCATCGCCACCGCGATCACCGCGAACACCATACGCCCCAGCACCCGGTCGGTGCCGCGATGCGCCACAAACCGCGCGCCCCACGCCAGCAGGATCACGGGTATGGACCACGCGCCCATCCCCACGATGATCACCAGCGTCGACGCCAGCGCGGCCCCGAATCGCCCCAGCATGTTCTGCGCAGGCTCCTCCGTGGCCACCATCCAGCCGGGATCATCCGCCGAATAGCTTCCCAACATCAGCATGAATGCAAACGCCGCCGCGATCAGCGCGACGCCCAGCATCTCGCGCCCCCGCCGTTCCAGCATCGCCTGCGTGCCCTGATCCAGCAATGGATCGCGTTGCCGTGCCTGATACGATGCCATGCGTTCCCTCATCCGTACAAACAGTCACGAAGCCTGGTCAGCCCGCGCTGCATTTCTTCTTTTGGGGCCACCAGAGCGACCCGGATATAGCCCGTTCCGGGATTGCCTGTTGCGGTATCGCGCGAAAGATATGCCCCCGGCAGCACCTTCACGCCTGTCTGTGTCCACAACTTCATCGTCGCGGCTTCACCGTCATCGACGGGCAGCCACAGGAAAAACCCGCCATCGGGCGGCGCATAGCCCTGCATGCCGCCAAATATGTCATCCGCAATGCGGAATTTCTCGTGGTACATGGCCTGGTTGGCCTGCACATGCGCGTCATCGGCCCAGGCAGCCGCCGCCACCTTTTGCAACGGCATCGGCAAAGGCGCACCCGCGAATGTCCGCAGCTTGCGCATCGCTGCAATGCTTTCCCGTCCACCGCCGACAAACCCCGACCGCAGCCCCGGCAGATTGGACCGCTTGGACAGCGAATGAAATGCCAGCACCCGCTCCGGGTCGACGCCCATTTCCGCCGCCACCTGCAGCACACCCACCGGGGGTTCCACGCGCCATATCTCGGAATAGCATTCGTCCGCGAACACGCGGAAATCATGCTTTTCCGCCAAAGCCAGCAGGGTCCGCCAGTAATCGCGGCTGGCCACGGCCCCCTGCGGATTGGCGGGCGAACAGATGTAGACCACGGCCGTGCGGTCCAGTTGCGCCGGATCAAGCCCCGCGAAATCCGGCAGATGCCCGGTCGCCGCTGTCGCATTCACATAAACCGGCTCGGCCCCCACGGTCAGAGCGGCGACGGCATAGACCTGATAAAACGGGTTGGGCATCAGCACGACCGGCGGCCTGCCCCGCTTGGTTTCGGGGCACAGCGCGACGCAGGCGTTAAACAACCCCTCACGCGTGCCGTTCAGCGCCATCAGCCGATCCTCTGGCAGCGTCACTCCGTAGCGCCGCCGCACCCAGCCCGCGATGGCGCCGAGCAACTCCGGCGTGCCCTCGTTCACCGGGTAAATGCCGAAACCGCCCAGGTTTTCCGCAATCAGCGGCCCGACGAAATCCGGCATCGGGTGGCGCGGCTCGCCAATGGTCATCTGAATGACCTCACCGCCTGGCGCATGCGCATCCAGCAGCGACCGCAAACGCGGAAACGCATACTCAGGCAGGTTCAAGAACCGCTCCGGAAACGCCATCATGCCTCATACCGTGGGATCGTATCGCCCCGCTTACTCAGGACATTAGCGGAGGATTTCGCCCCGGTCCAGAAAAACGCTGCAATCCGGGGGGGTTGCAGGTCGAATTTGTGGCATCTTTGCCCAGTGGCCCATGCCGTTTCAGATTGTCGGCCCTCGCCCTGGGGGCCCAAAGCGTTCACGGCAAAATCCGAACGCGGCCGGTTCGTTCATACGGATAAAAAGTGGTGCCGCTGAAAGGAAGAGATCAGCTACTGAATTGAT
Organism: Rhodobacterales bacterium; assembly: GCA_043720555.1. GTDB lineage: Bacteria > Pseudomonadota > Alphaproteobacteria > Rhodobacterales > Rhodobacteraceae > JAAFHS01. Next base: position 22,629 of record JAYSSN010000288.1, read on the forward strand.
ATTATTGATGACACCACGGTAATTTTCAGCCGGAAACTTCTGGCAATCGCTAACCCAAGGCCCGCTCTGCCGCTGCCGCCAGCCGCAACAACCGTTCCTCCCCCATGGGTGCCCCCATCAGGCTGATCCCGCAACTGGGCTGCCCCGTTGGCAGTGTGATCGCGCAAAGCCCGAACAAATTCGCAATTCGCGTATTGCGCAGGGCCAGCAGATTTTCCGCCACATAATACGCCCCATCCGTCATCAGCCGGTCGGCATTCGGCGGCAGGATCGGCACCGTGGGCAGGATCACCGCATCATAGCCCGCCGTGGCATCCGCCCAGACCCTGCGCAACGCATGCAGCCGCCGCCACCCCGCCACATAGTCCGATGCACTGGCCTGCGCCCCGGCCCGGAACCGGTCCAGAATGCGGGGAAACATCTTTTCGGGCGCCGCCTCGATCACATCACGCCAAATCCCGTACGCCTCGGATGTGAACAGCAGCGCCGCCAGCCCCATCGCCTCGGCCACCGCCGGGATTACCCCCTGCTCCACCCGTGCGCCCTTGGCCGCCAGCCGCGCCACCGCCGCCTCAAACCCCGTGGCGGGCGCGTCGCGCAAATCATCCAGCGCCACTGTCTCCAGCACCAGAAGCCGCGCGCCCGCCAGCGTCGCCCCACCCAGATCCGCTGCCCGCCCGCCTTCCAGCACGCCAAGCAACTCCGCACAATCCTCCACACTGCGCGCCAATGGACCCACCGTATCGAACATTTCGTTTAGCGGCACCGCCCCCCGCAGCGACAGCCGCCCATGCGTGGTCTTCAACCCCACCAGATCATTCCACGCCGCCGGTATCCGGACTGATCCCCCCGTGTCCGACCCGATCGCCGCCGGAGCGAGCCCGAACGCGACCGACGCGGCCGCCCCGGACGACGACCCGCCCGCCACCGCACCCGGGTCATTCACACACGGCGGCGTGGCGGTTATCGGGTTCAAACCCAGCCCGGAAAACGCCAGTTCCGCCATATGCGTCTTGCCCAGACACACCAGCCCCCGTGCCGTCGCATTCACCAGCACCTCGGCATCCCGCTCCGGCACCCGGCCACGCAGCAACGCCGAACCGGCTTCGGTCGCCGCACCCGCCGTGTCGAACAGATCCTTCCACGATAGCGGTACGCCATCCAGCAGCCCGATGCGCAATCCCGCCTTCGCCCGCCCGGCTGCGGCCAGTGTCATCGACCGCGCCCGCCGCGGTGTTGTGCGCGTGTAGATCCGGTCGCGCAGCGCGTGCGCGGCAATCGCATCCAGAAACGCCTCGGTCAGTTCCACCGGGTGGATTTTCCCCGCCCCGATCGCCCGCCCCAGATCGCCCGCCGTCATATGCAGCCAGTTGCCCGCCATCACCGCCTCCATTTGCCGCAACGCTAGCCGCAGGCATCGCCATGGACAATCCCACCCGCATCGCCATATTCCACACATGGCAATTGATACCGATATCCTGATCGTTGGCGGCGGACTGAACGGCCCCGCCCTTGCACTTGCGCTCGTTCAGGGTGGACTCACCGTCACGGTGATCGACGCCCGTCCCGCCCCCGCGCGCGCCACGTCCGGGTTCGACGGGCGCGCTTACGCGCTGGCCGTTGCATCAAAGCGGCTGCTGACGGTCATCGGCGTCTGGCCATCGGTCGCGGACAAGGTCCAGCCGATCCTTCAGATCAAGGCATCAGACGGCCTGCCCGGCACTGGCCCCGCACCATTTTTCCTGACCTTCGATCACGCAGAAATCGAAGACGGCCCCATGGGGTTCATGCTGGAAGACCGCCACCTTTATGCGGCCTTCCTTGCCGCCATGGCCGCGCAACCGAACATCCGCCTGCTATCGGGTGAAACTGTCACGGCCCAAAGTACCGGCCCCAGCAATGCCTCTGTCACTCTTGCGTCGGGCTCCACCCTCACCGCCCGCCTGCTGATCGGCTGCGACGGGCGCGGGTCGGGCACCGCCGCGCGCGCCCAGATCACACGGACGGGGTGGAACTATGGTCAGACGGCCCTTGTCACCGCCATCCAGCATGACAAACCGCACAACGGCATCGCCCACCAGTATTTCATGCCTGGCGGCCCGCTGGCGATCCTGCCGCTGCACGGCGGGCATCATTCCTCGATCGTATGGTCCGAAGACGAAAGCACCGCCGCCGCCATTCAGGCGCTGCCCGATGCCGATTACCTGACCGCCCTGCGCCCCCGTTTCGGCGACTTTCTCGGCGACATCGCGCTTGTCGGCGACCGCTTCACCTATCCGTTGTCCCTGTCGCTCGCGCAGTCGTTCATCGCACCGCGCACGGCCCTTGTGGGTGACGCCGCGCACGGGGTGCATCCGATCGCGGGGCAGGGCCTGAACCTTGGCCTGCGGGATGTGGGCGCGCTCGCCCAAGTCGTGATCGAGGCCATGCGCCGCGGTGAAGACGTCGGCGCCCCGGATGTGCTTGATCGCTATCAACGCTGGCGCCGGTTTGACGCCACAGCGCTTGCACTTGGCATGGATACGGTCAACCGCTTATTTTCGAACGACAATCCCGTCCTGCGCATGGGCCGCGATCTGGGCATGGCTGTCGTGAACGCCGTCCCAGGCCTGCGTCGCAGCTTCATCCGCCAGGCCGCCGGCCTGTCAGGCGACCTGCCGAAACTGCTGGCCGGCCAGGCGATCTGACTTTCTCTGTCCACAAATAGTCACAGCGACAGATGCCGCCAGCGCTTCAGTCGATCTGACGCGCCTCACTGACCAGCATGATCGGAATGCCGTCACGCACCGGAAACGCCAGCTTTGCGGCCTTTGACACCAGCTCGCGCCGCTCGGCATCGAAACCCAGCACCCCATGCGTCACCGGACACACCAGCGCCTCCAGCATCCGGCGGTCCACCACGGTTTCATCCGTCATTGCATCACCTCATCGCCCGCACCGCCGCGCAGGGCGAATTCCAGCAGCGTCACCAGCGTCTCGCGCCGGGTTTGCAGCGACGGCGCTTCCAAAAGCGCCTGCTTATCCTCGGGGTCGAAGGGGCAAAGCATGGAGAGCGAGTTTATCAGCAACTCTGGTTCTGCCTCTTTCAGGCTGCTCCAGTCGGTGGACAGTTCCATCGCCTGAAAATACCGTCCCAGCGTTTTCAGAAACGGCTGTCGCTGAAAGCCCGTGTCGTCTTCCGTGTCGCCCAGATCGCGCCCGAAGGGCGACCAATCCACGGCGCAACGGCGGTATGGGGTAAAACCTGATACTTCATCTTTCACGCGAAAGCGTGAAATGCCCGACAATGTCACCATATAGCGCCCATCTTCGGTTTCCGAAAACCCGGTCAAACGCCCCGCGCAACCAATTGCGTGCAGGCGCTTTTCCTCGGATCCCGGCACATCGCGTGGCTGGATCATCCCGATCAGGCGGTGCTTGGTCTTCATCGTATCGTCAAGCATCTGCAGATAGCGCGGCTCGAACAGATGCAGGGGCAGGCGCGCGCGCGGCAACAACAGTGCGCCCGGCAACGGAAAGATCGGGATCGTGTCGGGAAGGTCGGCTGCTTTGATCATGAGTTCCAACTAGGCCGCGTTCGCCGTCAGGCAAATATCATTGACGACAGGCGCCGGCGCCCCTTCAGCACAATGGGGTCCTGCGGTTTCAGCGCGTCGAAAATGATCATCAGCTGCGCTTTGGCCGCCCCGTCGTTCCACTCGCGGTCGCGCCGGAACAGGTCCAGCAGAACGTCTACAGCCTCATCGACCTTGCCCGCCGCATGAAGCGCAAGTGCCAGATCGAACCGCGCCTGATGGTTGTCCGGGGCCGCCTCGACGGCGCGGCGCAGAACATCCTCGGGCCCGGCACTGGCCGCCTGGCGCGCCAGTTCCAGTTGCGCGCGGGCCGCCTCGACCTCGATCGCCCTGGCTATTTTGGCGGGGGCTGCATCGAGGAAGGCCTGCGCCTGATCCAGTTCACCAAGCGCAAGATACGTCCGCGCCAAACCACCGTAGGCTGCCGCATTCTCTGGCTCTTCGCCCAGGATCGCGGCGAATGTTTCGGCAGCATCGACGGCAGCCCCTTCGGCCAGCATCTCTTCTGCGGCCACTATCGCATCGGCAAGGCCGCCGTCACCGGCAAGTGCCGCCGTCCGATCAATGAATGCCTTGATCTCGGATGCGGGCTGCGCGCCCTGAAAGCCGTCGACCGGCTGGCCCTGCCAGAAGGCGTAGATGGTGGGGACCGACTGGATGCGAAGCTGCGCCGCGATGCGCTGGTTCTGGTCGACGTCGATCTTGACCATGCGCACCTTGCCGCCTGCAGCCTTGACCGCCGTCTCCAGCGCCGGGGTGAGCGTCTTGCACGGCCCGCACCAGGGCGCCCAGAAATCGACGATGACCGGGATGGTCTTCGACGTCTCGATCACGTCGGCGAGGAAGGTGGCTTCGGTGGTGTCCTTGATCAGGTCGGCGGCGGCAGGTTTGTCCCCGAAATTCAGCATGGTGTCCCTCTTGCGGCGATCGTTGCCCCTATATGAGGGCGTCGAGCGAAAAGGCCAAGGGGGCGAAAGGCGGGAAGATCAGGCAAGGCTGGTTATGCGGGCGTGACCGGGGCAGTGGGTCATGTGGTCGTTGACCATGCCGACTGCCTGCATGAACGCGTAGGTGATCGTAGGGCCGCAGAAGTTGAAGCCCTCGCGTTTCAGTGCCTTTGACAAGGCTGTGGAGGCCTCGGTCCACGTGGGGACATCGGCCATCGAGGCGAAGCGATTCTGGACCGGGGTGCCGCCGACGAACGACCAGACCCAGGGCGAAAAGCCCTCGCGCTGTTCGATCCTGAGGTAGCTTTGCGCCGAGCGAATGGTGCTTTCGATCTTGCCGCGATGGCGGATGATGCCTTGGTCGGCGAGCAGGCGGGTGACCTCGGGTTCGCCCCATGTGGCGATAATTTCAGGGTGAAACCCGGCAAAGGCGGCGCGGAAGTTCTCGCGTTTGCGCAGGATGGTGATCCAGGCAAGACCGGCCTGAAAGCCGTCGAGAATCAGCTTTTCCCACAGCGCGCGCGGGTCGCGTTCCGGCACGCCCCAGTCGGTATCGTGGTATTCGATGTATAGCGGATCGCTGCCGCACCAGGCGCAACGGGTGCTGTTATTCAGTGTTTCCATGGAGAAGCTCCTTTTGAAGCGGATGGTTCAAACAAGAGCAAAATCGGAATTTTAGCGGCGTGTTTACGGACATCCGGCAAGGCTGTCGATGTGGAAAGAGGAATTGTCGCATGAGTTTCATGAAGGAGCCGAGACGCAGCAAATTTGACGTGGAGCCGGGATCGACCAGCCCTCTGGATGTGGCCGCATCCGCCGCAGACCGCGAGACGCTGGCGATGGTGGCAGAGGCGCTGCGCCTGCGCCGGATGCGGCTGGCATTCCAGCCGGCGGTCTATGCGGCCGATCCGTCGATCATCGGGTTCTACGAAGGCTTCATCCGGCTTCTGGACGCGCGCGATCACGTGATCCCGGCGCGGGAATTCATGGCGGTGGCAGAACGCCAGGAACTGGGCCGCGAGATCGACTGCGCGGCACTGCAGATGGGGCTGATGACGTTGCAGCGCAACCCGGGCATCCGGGTGGCGGTGAACATGTCGGCGCGGTCGGTGGGCTACCGGCCCTGGACCCATGTGCTGCGCCAGGCATTGCGGCAAACGCCGGCGCTGGGGGCGAGCCTCATTCTGGAGATCAACGAGGCGTCGGCGATGCTGGTACCGGACGTGCTGATCCCGTTCATGGACGAGATGCGCGACACCGGCATCGTGTTCTCACTGGACGATTTCGGGGCGGGGATCACGTCGCTGCAACTGCTGAAGGAGTTTCGCTTCGAGATCGCCAAGATCGACGGCAAGCTCATCCGGCACATCGACGCCAGTCCGGACACGCAGCCGCTGGTCCGGTCGGCGATCGCCATCGCGCGGGAATTCGGGATGTTCCTCGTCGCCGAGGCGGTGGAAACCGAGGCCGAGGCCAACTGGCTCTGCGCGGCGGGGGTGGGGTGTCTGCAGGGCTATCTGTTCGGCGCGCCGACCACTTCGCCGGATTTCGGGGCATTCAGAAAGGGGCGCGGAACCGGCTGAAACTTGCAGGACGGGCACGGTTTCCCTGCGCTTGATTGTTGCGCTTTGCGCCGCATCCGCGTAGGCCAAGGGTCAGACGCGGCTGGCTCGCTTCGCGGTCGCAGGGCGCAATCGGAGGGGATTTCATGACCAATGTCGTCATCGTTTCGGCAGGCCGCACCGCTGTGGGCAGCTTCAACGGATCTTTCGCAAATACGGCGGCGCATGACTTGGGCGCTGCGGTGATCGAGGGCGTGATCGCCCGCGCCGGCATCGACAAGTCCGAGGTCGAGGAGACTATCCTTGGCCAGGTGCTGACCGCCGGTCAGGGGCAGAACCCGGCCCGGCAGGCGCATATCAAGGCCGGTCTGCCGAAGGAAGGCAGCGCGTGGAGCCTCAACCAGGTGTGCGGGTCAGGCCTGCGCGCGGTGGCTCTGGGCGCGCAGCACGTGCAGCTGGGCGACGCGAAGATCCTGATTGCGGGCGGGCAGGAATCGATGAGCCTTGCACCACATGTCGCACACCTGCGCGGCGGTCAGAAGATGGGCGATCTGAACTTCGTCGACAGCATGATCAAGGACGGGCTGTGGGACGCGTTCAACGGCTATCACATGGGCCAGACGGCGGAGAACGTCGCCAACCAGTGGCAGATTTCCCGCGACATGCAGGACGAATTCGCGCTGGCCAGCCAGAACAAGGCCGAAGCCGCGCAGAAGGCCGGCAGGTTCGCGGACGAGATCATCCCGTTCACGGTGAAAACGCGCAAGGGCGACACCGTGGTGGATCAGGACGAATACATCCGCCACGGTGCCACGCTGGAAAGCATGGCGAAGCTGCGCCCGGCCTTTGCCAAGGACGGGTCGGTCACGGCGGCGAATGCCTCGGGGTTGAACGACGGTGCTGCGGCAGTTCTGTTGATGACCGAGGAAGAGGCGGCGAAACGCGGGCTGACACCTATGGTGCGGATCGCGTCCTACGCGACGGCGGGGCTTGACCCGTCGATCATGGGGGTCGGTCCGATCCACGCCAGCCGCAAGGCACTGGCCAAGGCGGGCTGGAAGGTCGGCGATCTGGACCTCATCGAGGCGAACGAGGCGTTCGCCGCGCAGGCCTGTGCGGTAAACAAGGACATGGGCTGGGACACCTCGATCGTGAACGTGAACGGCGGTGCGATTGCCATCGGGCATCCGATCGGGGCCTCGGGCGCGCGGATCCTGAACACCCTGATCCACGAAATGGCGCGGCGCGGCGCGAAACGCGGGCTTGCGACGCTGTGCATCGGCGGCGGCATGGGCGTCGCGATGTGCCTGGAACGCTGAGGCTGCACGCGCAGCATTGTTTCGCAAATGCAGAAAGTCGCGCAATAATCTTGCGCGCCATCCGCATGATTGATAGGCATTGAAAGTAATCAAGCACTTGGAGGAGGAATCATGGGTCGCGTTGCACTAGTCACCGGGGGATCGCGCGGTATTGGCGCGGCAATTTCGGTCGCGCTGAAAGCTGCAGGCTATACAGTTGCCGCAAACTACGCGGGCAATGACGAGGCCGCCGCCGCCTTTACCAGAGAGACGGGGATCAAGGCCTACAAGTGGTCAGTCGCCGACTATGACGCCTGCGTGTCTGGGGCAAAAGCGGTCGAGGCCGACCTGGGGCCGGTCGAGGTTCTGGTGAACAACG
>JAYSSN010000289.1:0-3523 GCA_043720555.1 Rhodobacterales bacterium
TTCTACAGTAATCTCGCCCGCCAGATAGCGCGCCAGCTCGGTATCGAGAACGACACCGGTATAGTTCGCCGCACCGGGGATTTTCATGTCCGAAGCCATATTGGCGTTGTTCAAGGCACCATTGATCGCAGCGAGATAGTTTTCGGCAAGATCCAGCGGCATTCCGGCCGCAACCCACAGGTCTGTGCTTGCAAGTTGCGAATTGCGATAGGGGTTATAGCCGGTATACCCGAGCGTCACGTCAACGTTCGATTGCGCCGCCTGGTTCATGTACGACAGGAACGCATAAGCCGCATCCTTCTTCTTCTGGTCGATGTTGATGTTGATCGCACCGGCCCAACCACCAAAGGCGGCGAACGGCGCATAGTTGATGCCATCGACGGCTAGGGGTGCGCTTTCCGGCGAAACTGGAACAAGTTTGCCCGTGGCGCGGTCCAGCACTTCCGTCGAGCCGATAGCGCTGACTGCGAAGATCAGTCCTTTTACGGCCGTCGCGTCGGCTTCGAGCTGCAATGTGCCCGGATCACCCCACTCGACCAACAGGCCGCAGCGCCCGGCCTTGAACAGCGCACGGGTGTCGCCGATGTCCATGTTGAGTTCTTCGGGGGGACCGTATTTGCCGGTTTCCTTGTAAAGTTCAAAGGCTTTCTTCCAGCCGTCATTGTTGACCGTCGGTGTCATCGTCGCACCGTCGAAGTGAAAACCCTGCGCCGTCCCCTGCGTCTGCACGATCGGTGCCGCGAAGGTCTGGATGGCGAAATAGGACTGGGCATTGCGCTTCTTGAAAATGCACGATCCGTAGTCTGCCTCGCCGTCGCCATTCATATCCTGGCCGTGGATTTTCGAGGCCACGTCCAGATAATCTTCCCAGGTCTTGGGCGGCGCCAGGCCGACTTTCTCCAGAACGTCCTTGCGATAATAGACCATCTGGAAGTCGCCATCGACCATCAGCAGTTTGGTCTTTCCGCCAATTTTCTGACCAAATTCGCGGAAGTACGGTGCCACGTCGGCTAGGTCGATCTTGGTGTCGTTGGCAATGTAGGGGTCCAAGTCCTCCAGAAGCCCGGCTGCGTCAAGCTCGACACCCCAACCCGCGGCGAACACCCCGACATCGATCGAGTTGGTGCCGGTCGACCAGTCGGCCTGGATCTTCGGAAAGATTTCCGCAAACGGCACCTCGGTGACAACGATCTTGCCGCCGGTCGCTGCCTCGAATTCCACTGCGCGCTCGGCCAGCCGGGCGGCGATGACCGGGCCCGGTCGGGTCAAGATGTTGACGGTAACCCCGTCAAATTCCCCTGCCACCGCGGCCGTTGCGAGCCCGCTGAGCGCTGTTGCGCCAGCAAGCAGACTGAAAAGATTCCTGCGAATTCGCATCATAAATTCCCTCCCATCGTTTTTATGGCAAGCGTGCGATTCCGCAGCTTGGCGTGGGAAACCCTAGTGCGCAGTTTTTGATATTGCTACTGTTATGTTGAAATGGCCAATCGACACGCCCGGACTCGTTCTTTGCGCCAAGCGTCGACCAGCAGTTCACTACTCCGTCGGGTGGCGATGCCGCGGAAGTCTTTGAGGTGCCAGAACAAGCGCTCGATCAAGATGCTCTCGCGGTCGTGGTTCCTGGCGCAGGAATACTTGATTTTGCGCGTTAAGCGCGGCGAGATGTCCGCCGCCTCGCCACCCGCTGCGACTAACCCGCCGATAACTAGCTCGGCTTGATCCAAATCATCTTATTCCGTCTAAAGATGCGCGAATTTGGCGACACAACCAAAGTCAGACACGTTCAAAATTCGACCTTTCAAATGCCGCGATTGAGCCCCTAACATGAAGAACGACCGGGGACATGCGTGCGTCTGTGCGGGCCAACTTGGCATTTTTTCGTACAATTTATTCGGCCTCAACGAAAACCTCATTCCGCTTCTTGCGCACTGTCGGCAACAGGACGATGGCCAATACCGCCACGGTCAACACAAGCAGCGTGGCGCTGATTGGGCGGGTGACGAAGGTGGTGGGGTCGCCACGCCCCAAAATCATCGCGCGCCGCAGGTTTTCTTCCAGCATCGGCCCGAGGACAAAGCCCAGCAGCAACGGTGCCGGCTCGCAGTGCAGTTTCATCAGCACATAGCCAAGAAGGCCAAACCCGGCGACGGAGTAAAGATCATAGACGTTGGAGTTGACCGAATAGACCCCGATAGAGCAAAACGCCATGATGACCGGAAACAGAATGTGGTAAGGCACCTTCAGCAGTTTCACCCACAGCCCGATCAGTGGCAGGTTCAGAACGATCAACATCAAGTTGCCGATCCACATGCTGGCAATAATGCCCCAGAACAGCGCGGGCTGTTCGGCGGCCACATTTGGTCCCGGCACGATGCCCTGAATGATCATCGCCCCCACCATCAGCGCCATCACCGGATTGGCGGGAATCCCCAAGGTCAACAACGGGATGAAACTAGTCTGCGCCCCCGCGTTGTTGGCCGATTCCGGTCCGGCAACGCCCTCGATGGCACCCTTGCCGAATTGCTCGGGCGTCTTGGAAAGCCGCTTTTCCACTGTATAGGACGCGAAAGCCGCCAGCACCGCCCCGCCGCCCGGCAGAATGCCCAGCGCCGAACCCAGTGCGGTGCCGCGCAGCATCGGGGCCACCATGCGCTTCAGATCGGCGCGTGATGGCCACAGCGCGCCCAGTTTGGTACCTAGAACCGTGCGGTCCTGATCACCTTCAAGGTTTTTCAGAATCTCGGCAATGCCGAATACCCCGACCGCAAGCGCGACAAAGTTCAGCCCGTCGGCATATTCGGTGATGCCAAAGGTAAACCGCGGCGCGCCAGTGTAGATATCGGTCCCCACCATGCCCAGCAAAAGTCCCAGCACCACCATCGCCAGCGCCTTCAGGATTGACCCATGCGCCAGCGCAATCGACGACACCAGCCCCAGCAGCATCAGGCTGAAATACTCGGCCGCGCCAAATTTCAACGCGATCCCGGTTAAGGGGATGGCAAAAATTGCCACCAGCAAAGTCGACACCGTGCCCGCAAAGAACGACCCTAGTGCTGCCACCGCCAGCGCGGTGCCTGCTTTGCCCTGACGCGCCATTTGATAGCCGTCTATGGCAGTGACGGCGGACGAACTTTCGCCCGGCATGTTGATTAAGATCGCCGTGGTGGAACCGCCGTATTGCGCACCGTAATAGATGCCCGCCAGCATGATCAGCGACGACACCGGTTCCAACTGAAAAGTGATGGGTAACAGCATGGCGATAGTGGCGGTAGCGCCGATGCCCGGCAGCACCCCGATCAGCGTTCCCAGGATCACGCCAATCAGGCAGAAAAGCAGGTTTTCCGGTGATGCCGCCGTGGAAAAGCCAAGTGCGAGGTTTGACAATAGTTCCATGATGCGCCCCTCAGAACTGCAGCCAGGGGCCAAACCGCCGGAATGGCAAACCAAGCGCATAGCTGAACACCAGCGTGCAGAACACCGTGATCGCCAGGGCAAGTGCCAGCGCAGGCAGGGGCTTGAGCTT
>JAYSSN010000290.1:0-30119 GCA_043720555.1 Rhodobacterales bacterium
GCCTTGAAGGACGGGCAGTTCACGACCGTCCAGTCGGGGGTGAAGCTATCGAGTGCGGCGCGATCTGGGCGGCGCAGCAGGTGGCGGATGAACAGGCCATGCCAGGCAAGTTCGGTCACCACCCGCACATCGACCCTGTGCAGCGGGTCGGCGCCGGCGAACAAGTCCTGCACGAAATAGTCGCGGCCCTGCATGTGGGCCAGCATGTCGGCCCGAAGGCAGTCGAACGCTGCCTCGTCCATCGCGGTGTTGTTTTCCCACCAGATCGACCCCGCGACAGATGGCGTGCGGACCACGAATTTGTCTTTTGGTGAACGACCGGTGAATTGGCCCGTGGCACACAGGAACGCGCCGCCCAACCCCAATGTTCCCTCGCCGCGCGCGACGGCGGCAGCCACAAGGGCGGGTTCGACATAGTTGTAATAGACGCGCCCCAAGCCCAGAAAGCCCTGTTTTTCCAGTCTTTGTGCGGGGTTGACGCGCCCATCAGTCATTCCGAATGCTCCCTTCGCCAAACGCCGGCGGTTGTGCGATGTGTCAGTTTTGCCGTGCATTTGCGCCGTTTCGGGCGTTAGCGCCTGACATAGGTGAACTATAACAGGCTGCTTTCATTTGATAAAAGGGGCAATGTTGCCTGTTAGCGCAATCATACTGCTGTTAGCGCAACCAAATGTATCACAAGTGACGTGGTGTCGCAAATTAGTCATTCCTTGGGAAATTAAGTGCCCGATCATGCTACAGAAACGGTGTGATTCGTACTTCGGTGTTGATATTTCGGGCAGGACCGCAGATCATGACCGAAAATAATAATCCGAGCAGAACGGGAAGGTTGCAGATGTCCAGGATCGCCCTTGTGGACGACGACAGGAATATCCTGACGTCGGTGTCCATGACACTTGAGGCCGAAGGTTTCGAGGTTGAAACCTATAACGATGGCCAATCCGCACTGGACGCCTTCAGCAAACGCATGCCGGACATGGCCGTGCTGGATATCAAGATGCCGCGCATGGACGGGATGGACCTGCTGCAGCGTCTGCGCCAGAAATCATCGATGCCGGTGATCTTTCTGACCTCCAAGGACGATGAGATTGACGAGGTTCTGGGCTTGCGGATGGGCGCTGATGACTATGTGAAAAAGCCGTTTTCACAGCGTCTGCTGGTCGAACGCATCCGCGCGTTGCTGCGCCGCCAAGAGGCAATCGCCACCGGTGAAGTGGCCACAACCGAAGAAACCAAACTGATGGAGCGCGGGTCGCTGACCATGGACCCGCTGCGCCATTCGGTATCCTGGAAAGGGCGCGACGTTTCCCTGACCGTGACGGAATTCCTGCTGCTGCAGGCTCTGGCCACGCGGCCGGGCTTTGTGAAAAGCCGCGACCAGCTGATGGATGTGGCGTATGACGATCAGGTGTATGTCGATGACCGCACGATCGACAGCCATATCAAGCGCCTGCGCAAAAAGATGCGGACCGTGGATGACGATTTCACGGCAATCGAGACACTTTATGGCATCGGCTATCGCTACAACGAAGAATGACGGCGATTCCGCATATTGGCATGGACCGCAAGACCAACAGCAAAGGAAATGTGCTGATCGGTGAGGACTGGGTTAATCCCAATGCCGAATCCGATGCCGGTCTGCGCGACGCCCGCACGCGGCGGGGCTGGTTGTCGTTGAAGGGGTCACCGCTGGCGCGGAAGATCATAGTCTTCAATCTGATGGCGCTGCTGGTGCTGGTGGCAGGGGTTCTGTTTCTCAACCCGTTCCGCGACACCTTTGTGCAGCAGCGCGAACGCGGGCTGATTATCGAAGCCAAGCTGGTGGCGAATGTGTTTGAATCGCAACTGACCGGCACGCAGAGCGGCACGCTCAGCGCAAGCAGCCCACGGATCATCGCGAGTCTTGATCTGGAACGGTCGGTCGAGATTTTTGTATTCAATCCGAGCGGCATCATCGTGACCTCGGGGCGCGGCAACGAGGTGATCTATGGTACTGCCGCGGAAATACAGCAGCGTCCGACGCTGATCACCGATTTTCTGAGCGCGATCTGGGACGGCGTGTCGGGCATCGTGAACAACGGGTCCACGGACGTGACGCCGATTTCGCCGGAACGGATGGCCATTGATCTGTTCAGCCGCGCGCTGGTGGGTGAAACCGTGCTGCACACGGGGCGCGACGCCGATGGCGGACCGGTGTTTTCGGTTGCAACCCCGATCGAGGCGAACGGCACGGTGATGGGCGTTGTGGCACTGGCCTTTGCCGAGGGTGAAATTGAACGTCTGGTCCGCAACGAGCGGGAAAAGATCTTGCAGATGTTCGTGATCGCCCTGCTGGTGTCGATTGGTCTGAGCATCCTTCTCGCCTCGACCATCGCCAACCCGCTGGCCGACCTTGCCGCCGCCGCCGAAATGGGGCGTGACCGCGATGCGCGCAAATTCTCCCCCGGGCGGGTGCGTATTCCCGATCTGACGGCGCGTCCCGATGAAATCGGCCGCCTGTCGGTGGCGATGCGGGGCATGGTCGCGGCGCTGTACGACCGGATCGAATCGAACGAACAGTTCGCCGCCGACGTGGCACACGAGATCAAGAACCCGCTGGCATCCCTGCGGTCTGCGGTGGGCACGATGCGGGTGGCCAAGCGTGAGGATCAGCGCGAGCGCCTGCTGGAGGTGATCGAGCATGACGTGCGGCGCCTGGACCGGCTGGTCAGCGATATTTCCAACGCATCGCGTCTGGACAGTGAACTGGTGCGGGAAGAGGAAGAAAGTTTCGATCTGCTGAAAACCGTGGGCAACCTGGCCGAATATCTGGGCAAGCAGGCGAAGGAAAAAGGGGTCGAGTTCGTGACCGACCTGCCGACGGAAGACCTGCATATCCGGGGCCTGGAAGGGCGGCTGGCGCAGGTGTTCGTCAACCTGATCACCAACGCGATATCGTTCTGCGAAGATGGCGATGCGGTGCGCGTCTGGGTGCGCAAGCGGGATAACCGCGTACTGATCGTGGTCGAGGATACCGGGCCGGGCATCCCCGAACAGGCACTGACCAAGGTGTTCAAGCGGTTCTATTCGGAACGGCCAACGGATGATTTCGGTAACCATTCCGGCCTGGGACTGTCAATTTCAAAGCAGATCGTCGAGGCACATGGTGGTGTGATCTGGGCCGAGAACATCCGCCCCACCCATGCTGACGTGACATCAGAGCCGTTGGGCGCGCGCTTTGTGGTGGGTCTGCCAGTGTGATGCCGCTAGCGGACGCGCGCACCATCCTGCATGCGACAGCGGTCGCGGTAGATGGGCGTGGCGTGCTGATAACCGGAGCATCGGGGGCGGGAAAATCGACCCTGGCGCTGGGCATGATCGGGCAGGGGGCGCAACTTGTGTCCGACGACCAGACCCGGCTTGAACGCAGCGGCGACCGGATCGTACTGTGCTGCCCCAACCCCGCGCTTGCCGGCGTGATCGAAGTGCGCGGCATGGGGCTGATCTGCACGACGCATGTGGCGCGGGCCGATCTGGCGCTTGTCGTCGATCTGGACGCGGTCGAGGCACATCGGCTTGCGCCGCAGCGGCAGATCAGCCTTCTCGGTTGCGTGATCGCTCTTGTCCATAACCCGCAACACGCCCATTTCCCGGTGGCGTTGATGCTGCAACTGCGGCATGGTCGCTATGCTTGATGATGTGATCCGGACCACCCTTTTGGACCAAGGCCAGACACCCGCACTGATGCACCGACTGGTTTTCGTGACCGGCCCGTCGGGGGCTGGGCGATCCACGGCGATCCGCGCGTTCGAGGATATGGATTACGAGGTGATCGACAATCTGCCCCTGCGGCTGGTGACGCGCCTGACGGAAGGTGAGCCTTCGGGCCGTCCCATTGCGCTGGGCCTTGATGTGCGCAACCGCGATTTCAATGCAACGGCGCTGATCGAGCTGATTGATACCCTGACGCGTGACCCCGGCGTGGCGCTGGAGGTGCTCTATCTGGATTGCGCCCCGTCCGAACTGATCCGGCGCTATTCGGAAACCCGCCGCCGCCATCCGCTGGCCCCGCACGAGACGCCGACCGAAGGAATTGCGCGCGAGATTGATCTTTTGATGCCGATCCGGGTGCGCGCGGATCAGTTGATCGATACGACAGAGCTGTCGGTGCATGACCTGAAAGCCGAGATCGGCCGCTGGTTCGGTCGGGGCAGTACCGATGCGCTGGCGGTGTCGCTGCAATCTTTCAGCTACCGCCGGGGGGTGCCACGCGGGGTCGACATGATTTTCGACTGCCGTTTTCTGTCAAACCCGCATTGGGTGCCCGCGCTGCGTGGCCTGGATGGCCGCGATCCGGCTGTCGAGGCGCATATGCGCAAGGATGCGCGCTTCGCGCCGTTCCATGACAAGGTGATGGACCTGGTGCTGCTGTTGCTGCCCGCGCACCTGGACGAAGGCAAGGCGCATCTGACCATCGGGTTTGGCTGCACCGGCGGGCAGCACCGTTCGGTCGCGATGGTGGAGATTCTGGCTGCAGGGCTTGCCGAGGCGGGCTGGACAGTATCAAAGCGGCACCGTGAGTTGGAACGCCGGGCACCGGATGCGCTGCCTGACGCAAACTTTATGAGGCTGGCGTGATCGGGATTGTGATCGTCGCACACGGCGGGTTGGCCCGCGAATACCTTGCCGCAGTCGAGCATGTGGTGGGACCGATGACCCGCATGCGTGCGATTGCCATCGAAGATGACCATGACCGGCAGAGCAAACAGGCGGAAATCTGCGCGGCCGCGGATGACGTCGATGACGGCTCGGGCGTCGTTGTGGTGACGGACATGTTTGGCGGATCGCCATCGAATCTGTCGCTGATGGCGTGTTCGGGATCGGACCGGCGCATCATTTATGGTGCAAATCTGCCGATGCTGATCAAACTGGCGAAATCGCGTGACATGCCTGTGCCCGATGCGGTGGCGGCGGCCCTGGATGCGGGCCGTAAGTATATCAATTTCCTTGATTTGGGGCCTGGAGCCTGAATGATGACGCGGACCTTGCGGATTATCAACGAAAAGGGGCTGCATGCCCGGGCCTCGGCCAAATTCGTGGAAGTGGTGGAACAACATAATGCAAAAGCGCAGGTCCTGCGCGACGGCATGTCGGTCGCGGGGGATTCCATCATGGGGCTTTTGATGTTGGCAGCCTCGCGGGGAACCACTATTGAGGTCACGACCAGCGGTGCCGAGGCGGCGGTCCTTGCCGATGCCCTTGAAGCACTGGTTGCGAACAAGTTCGGTGAAGACTACTAAGGCGATCTGCTAAAAGTGTTCTATGCATTTCCTGAAAGGAACCCAGCATGGCGCATCTGGATGGCCGTTTGGTGAGGCGCCCACGTCGTATGGATGACATCGTAAAGCCTGTCGTGGCCGAAAACCCGAACAAGCCCTATGACAAGCGCCGCTTGTCTTATGCCGGCACATTTTCCAACCCTTGGAAAGTGGGCACGATTCGCGTGATCGAATGGACGACAGCAAAAATCACACTGCTGCGCCTGATCCGTCAGTTTGAAAAGGCAGGTGCCCCGTTCGGTGCGCCGTTCTGGACCAAAGCCATCGCGCACATGGGGATCGATGTGCAGACCCCGGATGCAGAAATTCGGCGCATTCCCAAGACCGGACCGGTTGTCGTGGTGGCCAACCATCCCCACGGGCTGGTCGATGGCATGATCATCGCTGAAATGGTCAGCCGCGTGCGCCCGGATTTCAAGATCCTGACGCGGTCACTGCTGACGGGTATTCCGGAAGTGGCCGAATTCATGATTCCTGTTCCCTTTCCGCATGAGGAAAATTCGCGCGAACTGGGGCTGGAGATGCGCAACCTGACGATGGAGCAGCTGAAGAATGGCGGCGTCATCATTCTGTTTCCCGCAGGCAAGGTGGCGTCATCCCCCGGCTGGTTCGGCCCGGTGGTCGAGGCAGAATGGAACGTCTTTACCCACAAGATGATCCAGCGGTCCGGCGCCACGATCCTGCCGATCCATTTCACTGGGCGCAATTCGCGCGCCTACCAGATTGCCAACCATGTCTCGGCCACGGTGCGGCAAGGTTTGCTGCTGTTTGAAATCAAGCGTGCGCTGTTCAAGCCGCAGCGCCCCTATATCGGCGAGCCGCTGTCGGCAGATGTCCTGAAACACTGGGAAGGCAACCCGCGCGGATTTCTGGCGTGGTTGCGGGAACATACGTTGGGGTTGGGAAACTGACCGGCCCGCAGGCGCGTACCGCACGGCGGCCTCACCGCGTCGGCACCGGCACCTCGCCGCGGTAGTCGTAAAAGCCGCGTTGGGTTTTGCGGCCAAGCCACCCGGCCTCGACGTACTTGGTCAGCAGGGGGCAGGGGCGATATTTGGTATCCGCCAGCCCCTCGTGCAGCACGTTCATGATGGCAAGACAGGTATCCAGCCCGATGAAATCCGCCAGCTCCAGCGGCCCCATCGGATGGTTGGCGCCCAGTTTCAGCGATTCGTCGATGCTTTTCACCGACCCCACGCCCTCATAAAGCGTGTAGACCGCCTCGTTGATCATCGGCATCAGGATGCGGTTGACGATGAAGGCGGGGAAATCTTCGGCGCTGGCCGCCGTCTTGCCCAGCTTTTTCACCACGGCATGCAGGCTGTCATAGGTTTCCTGATCGGTGGCAATGCCGCGGATCAGTTCCACCAGCTGCATCACGGGCACGGGGTTCATGAAATGGAACCCCATGAACTTTTCCGGCCGGTCGGTGCGGCTGGCCAGCCGGGTGATGGAGATGGACGAGGTGTTCGACGCAAGGATGGTGGTCGGCTTCAGATGCGGCAACAGGTCTTCAAAGATCGCCTGCTTGACGGTTTCACGTTCGGTCGCGGCCTCGATGATCAGATCGCACTGGCCCAGATCGGCCAGCCGCAGCGTGGTGCGGATGCGTTCCATCGCGGCGCGTTTGGCGGCGGACAGCACTTTGCCCTTCGCAACCTGGCGTTCGATATTGCGGTCGATCTGGACAATGGCGGCGGTCAGACTGTCTGCATTGACATCGGTCAGCAGCACGTCAAATCCGGCCAGCGCAAAGACATGCGCAATGCCGCTGCCCATCTGGCCCGCCCCCACAACGCCAATGCTGTTGATGTCCATCGCAGCCCCCAAACCATGGGCGGACCTTATGCCCGGATGGCCCTGCGCCGCAACCCTGCTGCACTGCGGCGGAATGCGTCGCATTCGATGCAGATGCGTGCTTTAGCACTTTGGCAAGGCATCGCCGCCATGCTGCCAGATGGGTGTGTGAAATCTGTGGGTGGGTGTGATGACCTTTATTTCGCCGGGTGCGGGGGCACTCGACTATTGGCCATGCCGGTATGGCAAGTCGAAACTGATGTTCCGGGGGCCGCAGCGTGACGTTGGCGGGCCCTTCGTTGCGGTGCTGGGGGGAAATGAGGCGTTTGGCAAGTTCGTGTCGCGGCCATTTCCGGACCTGCTGGAACCGCGGCTGGGTTTGCCGATCGTGAACTTCGGTTTGCCGAATGCGGGGCTGGATGTGTTCTTGCAGGACGCCGATGTGATGCGCATGGCGGGGGCAGCGCAGGCGGTTGTGGTACAGGTGCTGGGGGCGCAGAACCTGACCAACCGCTATTACGCGGTGCATCCGCGGCGCAATGACCGCTTTGTCGGGGAAAGCCGGGCGTTGCGGGATTTGTATCCGGATGTCGATTTTACCGAGTTCCACTTTACCAGCCACATGATGGGGGCGCTGCATCGCAGGTCGGCCGACCGGTTCGGCGCTGTGGCGGATGATCTGCGCGGCATCTGGCTGGACCGGATGACGGCCCTGCTGGACCGGGTCGGCGCGCGGACGATCCTGCTGTGGGCCGCGGCGCAACCGCCACGGGCCGCGGCGACCGTCACGACCGGACATTACCCAGCGCTGATTGATGAGGCGATGGTGGCCCGGATCCGGCCGCTGGCCGCCGCCTATGTCGAGGTCAGCCTGAAACCGGACTGGCCGTCGGCCGGTGATCTGCATCCCTTGCCTGATCCGGCGGTGGCGGTGCCTGGGGCTGCGGCGCACCGGCAGATGGCCGATGCCATCGCCCCGGTCCTGCGACGGTTCCTGTGACAAAAGCGCGTCCCGGTCAGGGCGCGCTTGCCGGTTGCTTCACCCGGATCAGAGCTTTTCGATCAGTTCCGGCACGGCGGTGAACAGGTCGGCCACAAGACCATAGTCGGCGACCTGGAAAATTGGCGCGTCTTCATCCTTGTTGATGGCGACGATCACCTTGCTGTCCTTCATGCCTGCCAGATGCTGGATGGCCCCGGAAATGCCGACAGCGACATAGAGGTCCGGCGCCACGACCTTGCCGGTCTGGCCAACCTGCCAGTCGTTCGGCGCGTAACCCGAGTCCACTGCGGCGCGGGATGCGCCCACGGCGGCGCCCAGCTTGTCCGCCAGCTTTTCGATCATCGCAAAGTCGGCTTGTGACCCGACGCCACGCCCGCCGGACACGACGATGCCCGCGCTGGTCAGTTCGGGGCGGTCGGACGAGGCGACCTTGTCCTCGACCCAGCTCGACAGGCTGCCATCCGCGGCAGTGGCGATCGTTTCAACCGGCGCGCTGGCACCCGTCCCGACGGCAGTGAAGGTTGCAGTGCGCACGGTCAGCACCTTTTTTGCGTCGGCCGATTTCACCGTCTGGATCGCGTTGCCGGCATAGATCGGGCGTTCAAAGGTGCTGGCGTCCACCACGGCGATGGCATCCGAGATCACCATGACATCCAACAGCGCCGCCACGCGCGGCATCACGCTTTTGGAAAACGCGGTGGAGGCGGCAACAATATGTGCAAATGGGCCTGCCAGTGACACCACCAGTGCGGCGGTCGGCTCGGACATCGCGTGGCAATAGACGTGATCGTCGGCAAAGATCACCTTCGTGACGCCCTCCAGCCCCGCAGCCTCGGCCGCCGCAGCATCACCGCCCATGCCCGCCACCAGAACAGTGACATCACCGAGGGATTGGACTGCCATCAGGGCTTTGGCTGTGGAATCGGTCGCCAGGTGGCCGTTGATAACTTCGGCAAGAAGAAGAACGGCCATCAGATCACCCCTGCTTCGTCTTTGAGTTTTGCAATCAGTTCGTCCACAGATGCGACCTTGACGCCCGCCTTGCGGCCTGCGGGCTCGACCGTTTTCACGACCGACAGGCGCGGGGTTACGTCCACGCCGTAGTCGGCCGGCGTCTTCATCGCCAGAGGTTTCGCTTTGGCCTTCATGATATTTGGCAGAGACGCATAGCGCGGGTCGTTCAGGCGCAGGTCCACCGTCACGATGGCGGGCATCTTCACGCTGATCGTCTGCAAACCACCATCCACTTCGCGCGTCACGGTGGCGGTATCGGCCGTGACGGAAAGTTCCGACACAAACGTCGCCTGCGACCAGCCCAACAGGGCCGACAGCATCTGCCCTGTGGCATTCATGTCATTGTCGATGGCCTGTTTGCCGCACAGCACGATGCCGGGGCCCTCTTCCTTGACCACAGCGGCCAGCAGTTTGGCCACGGCGAGCGGTTCGATATCGGTCTGCACGTTATCCGTGGCCTCGATCAGGATGGCGCGGTCGGCCCCCATGGCAAGGGCGGTGCGCAGGGTTTCCTGTGATTGCCTGACGCCGATCGACACGACGATCACCTCGGTTGCAATGCCCTTTTCGCGCAGGCGGATCGCTTCTTCGACGGCGATCTCGTCAAAGGGGTTCATCGACATTTTCACGTTAGCCAGATCGACGCCCGAGCCATCCGCCTTGACGCGAACCTTGACGTTATAGTCGATCACCCGTTTGACAGGGACAAGAACCTTCATCGGCACGAATCCTCATAATTGCAGGTGCGGTCGCACCCGAATGTTTACGTGGTCTGATTAGCGCGTCATGCCGCGCGGATACAGGCCAAATGCGACGTATGGGTGTGGCCCGACGCCGCGTTTGTTGCGTCGGGTCTTATACGTCGCGCGTCAGGCCCGGCACCCACAGCACATCATCCTTGCCATCGTGGTTGGCGATGCGGCCTGCGACGAAAAACCAGTCGGACAGGCGGTTGAGGTATTTCACTGCGTCAGTGTTCACCAGTTCCATGGTGGCCAGTTCCACGGTCAGGCGTTCGGCACGGCGGCACACGGTGCGGCACAGGTGCAGATGTGCGGCAAGTGCCGATCCGCCGGGCAGGATGAAGCTGCGCAGGGGGGCCAGTTTTGCGTTCATCGCGTCGATTTCATGCTCCAGCCGCAGCACCTGGGACTCGATCATCCGCAGGGGCGTGTAGGCCAGATCAGCGTCCTTGTGCATGTCGGGCGTGCAAAGGTCGGCCCCCAGATCAAACAGGTCGTTCGAGATGCGTTTCAGTGCTGCGTCGATGTCGCCTGTGGCATGCTGCCGGGCCAGCCCGACGGTGGCGTTGGTTTCATCAACGGTACCGTAAGCGGACACGCGCAGGGAATGCTTGGCCACCCGCGCGCCGTTGCCAAGCGCGGTTTCGCCCGCATCCCCGGTTTTGGTATAGATTTTCGACAGCACAACCATCAGTTTCCCCCGCCGCTGCGCAGCCAGGCGAACGCCACGATCAGCACGACTGCGGCGAATTGGGCGTAGATGCGGTAGCGCATGATCCGGTTGGCGTGTTTCTTGTTGAAATCGCCCCCTTTGGCAAAGCCACCAATCCCGATCAGCAGGATGGCCAGCACCCCGAAGGCCGCGAGGCTTGCCACAATGAACAGCGGATCGTTTGCCATGACATTCTCCATCTCCGTTCCGCTGATGTAGCGGGGCGGGCGGGAAAAGCGAATGGCTAACTTTACTCGGCGGCGGCCACGCCAAGCGCCTGGGCGTGGAAATCCTCGCGGTAGGGCTGTGCCGATGCGGGCAGGGTGCGGCGGACGTAATGTTCCTTGTTTGACAACTGCGCACGCAGGGCGGGCATCATTTCGGCAAAGGCCTGCGGGATGGACGTGTTGGGCGCGGGCAGGTCATGCTTGATCAGCTCATGCAGGCGCGGCAGGGCATGGTAGGGGACCATCGGGAACATGTGATGTTCGACATGATAGTTCATGTTCCAGTAGATGAACTGGCTGATCGGGTTCATGTAAACGGTGCGCGAATTCAGCCGGTGGTCGATGACGTTATCCGCCAGCCCGCCGTGTTGCAGCAGCCCGGTCATGATGTGGTGCCATGCGCCGTAAAGCCGGGGCAGGCCGATCACCATGAACGGCAGGATCGACCCGATCCACAGCGCCAATATCAGGGTCGCGGCATAGATCACGGTCCAGATGCGGGCCACACGGATCACGCGGTGCCATTCCGACTGCGGGATGAACGTCGCCTCTTCGGGGTGGATCCGGCCGGTCGCGTTCAGCAACATCCGCGTCCAGCCGTTATAGCCATCGACCAGACCAAATGCATTGGCGAGCATCTTCAGGAATGATGGCGGGCGCATGACGGCAATTTCGGGGTCGCGGCCGACGATATAGGTGTCGGTATGGTGGCGCGTATGGCTCCACCGCCAGCTGGCGGGATTGCGCACGATCATGAAGCAGGCGATCTGGTAGACGACATCGTTCATCCAGGGCGTGCGAAACGCCGTGCCATGCCCGGCCTCGTGCCAGCGCGAATCGGAAGCAGACCCGTAGAGCACGCCGTAAGCCAGCCAGAACGGCGCCGACCACCATGCGGGCCACAGCGCGATGCCGATCCCGGCCAGCACAATCATCGCGCCGTAGTAGATGATGGTGTCGCGGATGGCGGGCCCATCGCTGCGCTGCATCAATTCTTTCATCACCTTGCGCGGCACATCGGTGTGGTACCATTGCGCCGCCGCCAGGCCGGTTTCCACCGCACGGGCCCCATCGGGGCCAAGCAGGCTGTAGTCGCGTGCGGTCATCTTTCAGACTCCATTTCCGGGGTGTGCCGCTTCTGTATCGGGCTTTTTGGGGCGACGGGCAACGGTGGGGCTATCCTTCCTCGTCAGAAGTCATCAGGATCGGGGCAGGCATGATGTGAAATCGGCAGGGGTGGCGCGTGGCAAAACGACCGGGGATGGCGACACTTGCCGCAGCGGCGGGGGTGTCAGTGGCGACAGTCGACCGTTTGCTGAACGGGCGCGAAGGGGTCAGCGCGGGTATTGCGGCACGGGTGCTGGCGGCGGCTCAGCAGATCGGGCATCCGGCGCTGGCACGGCTGGGTGTCAGGGCCGAAGCAAATCTGCCGAACGTACGCTTTGGCGTGTTGCTGCACAAATCGGGCCAGGAGTTCTATCGCAACTTTGCCGAAGCGCTGACCCACGCCGTGGCTCAGGCAGCGGGCATTCGCGGGGGGCTGGTGCTTGACCATGCCGCATCGCAATCGCCGTCCGAAGTGGCGGGCCGGATGCGTGCGCTGGCCGGCAAGTGCGATGTGCTGGCGGCGACGGCCGTCAGCCACCCGGAGATCACCGCCGCCGTGACCGAACTGCAGGCCGAAGGTGTTGCGGTGTTTGCACTGTTGTCGGATTTTGCCCAAGGCGTGCGCGCGGGTTACATCGGGCTGAACAATCTGAAAATGGGCCGCGTGGCAGGCTGGACGATTGCGCTCGCGGCGCCAAAGCCGGGGCCGGTGGCCGTGTTCGTCGGCGGAGCGCGCTGGCACGGGCATGATTTGCGCGAAACCGGTTTTCGCGCCTATCTGCGCGAGGCCGCGCCACATTTGCGCGTGCTGGAGACGCTGGTAAACCTTGAAACCCGCCAACTGACCTACGAGGCCACCTTGGCGCTGTTGACCCGCCAGCCGGATTTGCGCGGGATTTATGTGGCAGGGGGCGGCATGGAGGGCGCAATTGCGGCCCTGCGCGAAGTGCGCCATCCCGGCGATGTCGCCCTTGTGGTCAACGAACTGACGGCCGAATCGCGGGCGGGATTGCTGGAGGGCTGGGTGACGCTGGTCAGTGGCACGCCTTTGCCCGCGCTGACGCGCGATCTGATTGCCATGATGGCCCAAGCGGCGCAGGATGGACCCGTCAAGCCGGGGGCACAGCATTTTCTGACGCCGGAATTGTTTGTGTCCGAGTCGATCTGAACCACCCGGCGCGCTTCTGCCGAAAAAACATCAATTCTGGCATCAAATGGAATAATGCGGTTGATGGCGGGAATAAATGGAATAACAATTCCACATCGTCCGAACTGAACGGACAGAGAATCGACACGGAGCCACTCTGCATGCTGCCATTCGCGCTGAATCACATGACCGCACCAAACCTGGGCTGGCAGGCTTTTCTGGACCTTGCCGCCGGTCTGGGCTGCGTTGGTGTGGAATTCCGTAACGACCTTCCGGGGCCGCTGTTCGACGGCGCTGATCCGGCTGTTGTCGGCGCGGCGGTCAAGGCGCGTGGCCTGCGCTTTCTGGCGCTGGCCGAGGTCAAGATGTTCAACGACTGGTCCGACGCGAAACGCGCCGAGGCCGAGGCGCTGATGCAGATCGCGGTCGCTGCCGGGGCCGAGGCGATCAGCCTGATCCCGCGCAATGATGGGGTGGCGACAGATCGGGCGGACAGCCGCAAGGTCACGGAATTGGCGTTGCGCGAAATACTTCCGATGCTGAAGGCGCATGGATTGAAGGCGATGGTTGAACCGCTGGGGTTCGCGGTTTGCTCGCTGCGCTACAAGGATATTCTGGCCGACGTGATCGACAAGGTCGGCGGCACCGGAACTTATTTCATGGTGCATGACACCTTCCACCATCACCTGGCGGGCGGCGGGCCGGTCTTTCCCGAACTGACGGGCATCGTGCACGTATCAGGTGTGACTGACGCGGCCGTGGCAGTTGCAGACATGCGTGACGGGCACCGCGTGCTGGTCGATGGCGCGGACCGGCTGGACAACGTGGCGCAGATCGCAGCGCTGCGATCTGCGGGCTACGCAGGCCCGATCAGTTATGAGCCCTTCGCCGCATCGGTGCACGCGCTGCGCGATCCGAAGGTGGCCCTTGCGGCATCAATGGCATTCATTGCGTCAGGCGTGGCTGCCAAAGCCGCCTGAAGCATAGCGTTTACCGCCCCGAACGGGCGGTCCGGCAGGGAGAGCAAGGTGTGCCGGACACCGACTGTGGAGGAGAGACCATGAAGAAGACCCTTATCGCATCGGGCTTTATCGCCCTGATGACCACGACCGCAATGGCGCAGGACATCGGTGTTTCGATGGCGCTGTTTGACGACAACTTTCTGACCGTGCTGCGCAATGGCATGGTCGAACAGGCCGCCGGGATGGATGGCGTAAACCTGCAAGTCGAAGATGCGCAGAACGATGTGGCCAAGCAGTTGGACCAGATCAACAACTTCATCGCATCAGGCGTTGCCGCGATCATCGTGAACCCTGTTGATACCTCGGCCACCCAAGCCATGTCGGATGCCGCCGCTGCCGCCAACATCCCGCTGGTTTATGTGAACCGTCAGCCCGTCAACGTTGACACGCTGCCGGACAATCAGGCGTTCGTTGCGTCGAACGAAGTGGATTCCGGCACGCTGGAAACCATCGAAGTCTGCGCTCAGTTGAAGGCCGCAGGCAAGGACAACGCCAACGTCTACGTGATGATGGGCGAGCTTTCCAATCAGGCCGCTGTGCAGCGCACCGCCGACATCCATGACGTGATGGCTGCAGGTTCATGCGTTGTCACGCTGAACATCATCGACGAGCAGACCGCAAACTGGAGCCGCGATCAGGCCCAGTCGCTGATGACAAACTGGCTGTCCACCGGCGCTGCGTTTGATGGCGTGATTGCCAACAACGACGAAATGGCGATCGGTGCCATTCAGGCGATGAAGGCGGCCGGCATCGACATGGCCTCGGTCGTCGTCGGTGGTGTAGACGCAACCCAGGACGCGCTGGCAGCGATGCAGGCGGGTGACCTTGACGTGACCGTGTTCCAGGACGCTGCAGGCCAGGGCGCTGGCGCGCTGGCAGCAGCCCTGTCGTTGGCCAAGGGCGAGGCTGTGGACCAGAAGGTCTATATCCCGTTCCAGCTGGTGACTCCGGCCAACGTGGCGGACTACCTCGCCAAAAACTGAAGCGTTTTTGACCAGAATTGGGGCGGCACCAGGTGTGTCGCCCCTTTTTACCTCTTGCCGCATGGGGTGACCCGGGCAGAGGATGCCCGATGAACAATTGATGTGGGAGGATCACGCCGTGGCGCAGACGTCGCATGGCCTTGGGGGCCTGAAGTACGATCCGACAAAAAAAACGCGGCCACCCGAGCTGAACGTTTTTCTGGCGTTGATCCTGATAGTCGTTGCGTTCGAGGTTCTGGGGCAGATCTTTGTCGGGGACAGCTTTCTGTTCAACACGCGCGACAACGTGGACACGTTGTTCAATCAGGCGCGCCTGCAAATCATCATCCTGCAGGTGTCGATCGTCGGCATTATCGCCATTGGGGTGACCCAGGTCATCATCTGCGGCGGCATCGATCTGTCATCGGGCTCCATTGTGGGCGCCACGGCGATGATCACGATGAGCTTCGCACAGGTGGCCATGGTGAATGGCAATCCCAACCCCAAGGCGATTTTCGGTGACGCATGGATGGACCTGCCGGTGATCGTGCCGGTGCTGGTGGGGCTGGCCTGTGGCCTGACTGCCGGCCTCATCAACGGCGCGCTGATCGCCTATACGCGCATCCCGCCCTTTATTGCCACGCTGGGCATGATGGTGTCGGCGCGTGGTCTGTCGAAATGGTGGTCAAACGGCAACCCGATTTCCTTTCCGACCGAAAGCTATGCCACCATTGGCAAGGGGCTGATGCCGGTCATCATCTTCATCAGTCTGGCGGTGCTGTTTCACGGCATCATGACCTATACGAAATACGGCAAGCACTGCTATGCCATCGGGTCGAACGAGGCGGCGACGCGGATGTCGGGCATCAACGTCGCGCAACACAAGGTGCTGGTCTACACGATTGCGGGGGCCTTGGCGGCCATTGCGGCGATTGTGCTGTCGTCCAAGAACCTGACCGCGCAGGCGGGCATGGGGGTGATGTACGAACTCGACGCCATCGCCATGACCGTGATCGGAGGTGTCAGCCTTGCCGGCGGGCGCGGCTCGATCATCGGCACGGTCATCGGCGCGCTGATCTTCGGGGTCATCATCAGTGGTTTCACATTTTTAAAGCTGGACGCCTATTACCAGGAAATGGTGAAGGGCGCCATTATCGTAGGGGCCGTGGTTCTGGACCAGTGGCGCCAGCAGCGGGGGGCGCGGGCATGACCGACATCGTTCTGGAAACGCGTGGCCTGACCAAGCGCTATGGCGGGGTGCACGCACTGGAAGACGCGGATTTCGTCCTGCACGCGGGCGAACATGTGGCCGTCGTGGGTGACAACGGCGCGGGCAAATCCACCTTCGTGCGCCAGATCACCGCGGTGGAACAGAAATCGTCCGGCCAGATCTTTTTTGACGGGCGGGAGGTCAACTTTGTCCGGCCACTGGAAGCGCGCGAGGCCGGGATCGAGACGGTGTTCCAGACGCTGGCGCTGGCGGATGATCTGGATGTGCCGTCCAACCTGTTTCTGGGGCGCGAGCTGTTCAAATTCCGTCTTGGCCCGTTTTCCATTCTGGACCGCAAGGCGATGCGCGACCGCACGCTTGAGGCACTGAAGACCACGGCGGTGAAAATTCCGAATGTCGACAATCCCATTCGCAACATGTCGGGCGGACAGCGGCAATGCGTGTCCATCGCGCGTACAGCGGCATTTGCATCAAAGCTGGTGATCATGGACGAGCCGACTGCGGCACTTGGCGTGCAGGAAACAGCACAGGTGGAAAACATCATCCGCGGGCTGAAGGACCGGGGCGTGCCCCTGATCCTTATCAGCCACAACCTGCGCCAGGTGTTTGATCTGGTGGACCGGATCGTGGTGTTTCGCCGCGGGCGGATCGTGGCGTCATTGCGCCGGGATGAGACGGATGGCAATGACATCGTCAGCTACATCACCGGGGTCAAGGGTGCTGAAAATGCCTTTGTCTGACTACCACGATACCATGGCTGTCATCGCCGGCGGAGATCCGGCGTCTTGGGCAGAGCTGGTGCGGTAGGCACATGCTTTCGCCAACCGCTGGCGTGATGACCGGGGCGCTGGCAAATTTCGATCGAAACGGAGCCGGGTCCTGCCCGGAACAGGAGAGAATGACGATGGTAAGATTTGGTTTGCTGGGTGCCGGGCGCATCGGCAAGGTGCATGCAAAGTCGATCAACGCCGATCCCAATGCGCAACTGGTGGCGGTGGCCGATGCCATGGCGCCCGCAGCGCAGGCGATCGCCGGTCAGTACGGCTGCGACGTGCGCGGAATTGACGAAATTCTGGTGGCCAGGGATATCGACGCCGTCGTGATCTGCACGCCGACAGACACCCATGCCGATCTGATCGAGGCGTTCGCGCGGGCGGGCAAGGCAATCTTTTGTGAAAAGCCGATCGACCTGAGCCTTGCGCGGGTGAAGACCTGCCTGCAGGTCGTGCGCCAGACCAAGGCCATCCTGATGGTCGGTTTCAACCGCCGGTTTGATCCGCATTTCGCGGCTGTCCGGGCCGAGATTGACAAGGGCAACATCGGCATCGTGGAAATGGTGACGATCACCAGCCGCGACCCCGGCGCGCCGCCGCTGGATTATATCGCGCGGTCGGGTGGGATTTTCCGCGACATGACGATCCATGACTTCGATATGGCGCGGTTCCTGCTGGGGGAAGAAATCGCCGAAGTCAGCGCCATGGCGGCAGTGCTGGTGGACCCCGCGATCGGCAAGGCGGGGGATTTTGATTCTGTGCAGGTGTTGCTGAAAACGGCTTCCGGAAAGCAGGCGATGATCTCGAACTCGCGCCGGGCAACGTATGGCTATGATCAGCGGATCGAGGTGCATGGCTCAACGGGGGCGGCGACGGCAGACAACCAGCGCCCGGTGATGATCGAGGTGGCAACGGCCGCAGGCTACACCCGCCCGCCGCTGCATGACTTCTTCATGACGCGGTATACCGAGGCCTATGCCGCCGAAATGGCAGCCTTCATCGCGGCAGTGGGCGGCAAGGGCAAGGCTGCCCCGTCGGGTGATGATGGCCTCATGGCGCTGGCACTGGCAGAAGCCGCGCTGAAATCAGTGGCCGAAGGCCGCACGGTGAAAATGAGCGAAGTGCTGGCCTGACATCCGGCGGCGCAATTCTTCTGCGAAGAATTGACGGTTGCGCCTGTCGCATCCGTTGATCTTTCGCAGAAAGATCGTGGATCATGGGCTTTCCATCAGCCGGACTTTACAGGAAAGTCCGGCTGATGCCCATGGAGGCCCGATGCAGACCCGCGAAATTCTTGCCCGACTGATCGCCTTCGACACCGTCAGTTCCAACCCGAACATGGCGCTGATGGATTTTGTCCGCGATTTGCTGGTGCCTGCGGGAATTGAGACGGTGCTGATCCCCGACCCTGCGGGTGGCAAGGCGAACCTGTTCGCCACCATCGGCCCACCCGGTGCGGGGGTGATGCTGTCGGGCCATACCGATGTGGTGCCGGTGACCGGCCAGGACTGGACAAAACCACCTTTCCGGATGACCGAGGCGGATGGCCGGTACTACGGGCGCGGGGCGGCGGACATGAAAGGGTTCGTGGCCTGCGCGATTGCGGCCATGCTGCAGGCAGCGCGGCGACCCCTCAGGACGCCGCTGCATCTGGCGCTGTCGTATGACGAGGAAATTGGCTGCATGGGTGTGCGGTCGCTGATTGACATGCTGGCCACGGCCCCGGTGCGGCCTGCCATCTGCATCGTGGGGGAACCCACGGAGATGCAGGTGGCCACCGGCCACAAGGGCAAGGTGGCGCTGCGGGCGACCTGCGTGGGGCGCGAGGGGCATTCCGCACTTGCCCCCATGGCGCTGAACGCGTTGCATCTGGCGGCCGATTTCATCAGTGCGGTGCGGGGCATACAGGCGGATGTGGCGGCGCATGGGTTGCAGGACGGCGACTATGACGTGCCCTATTCCACGCTGCATGTGGGCAAGATGGCGGGTGGGGTGCAGGTAAACATCGTGCCCGGTCTGGCCATGGTCGATTGGGAGATCCGGTCGCTGGCCGGCGAGGATGTGGCGGGCCTGATCGCGCGGGTTGAGGCCGCGGCGGCGCGGATTGTGGCCCCCTTGCGCGCAGCGTTTCCGGAGGCCGCGATCCAGGTGGAACAATTGTGGGATTATCCGGGGCTGGGCACGCCGACAGATGCAGCAGTGGTGCGGTTCGTGCAATCGCTGACCGGGGCCAATGGCACGATCAAGGTCGCGTTTGGCACCGAAGGCGGGCTTTTCGCGGAACGCTTGACCATTCCCACCGTGATCTGCGGGCCGGGGTCCATGGCGCAGGGGCACAAGCCGGATGAATGGGTGAGCGTGGCGCAGATCGGGCGCTGCGAGGCGATGCTGGGCGCGTTGCTGGGGCGGTTGGAGGCCGGAATTTGACCGCCCCTGCGCGATGACATCTCTGCGAAAATCTGAACTGTCGCAGAAAATGGGTATTTTTGTCAGAGGCTTGCGTCCAACGCTGCAATTACCGCGTCGCCCATCGCGGTGGTCGAGATCGGGGTTCCGCCGTCGGGGCCCAGCAGATCAGCGGTGCGAAGGCCATCGGCCAGTACCTTTTCGACGGCCTTTTCGATCCGCGTGGCATCATCGCCCATGTCAAAGGAATAGCGCAGCGCCATGGCGAAGCTGAGGATGCAGGCGATCGGGTTCGCCTTGCCCTGACCCGCAATGTCGGGTGCCGATCCGTGCACGGGTTCGTAAAGCGCCTTGGGGCGGCCATTGGCCATCGGCAGGCCAAGGCTGGCTGACGGCAGCATGCCCAGTGAGCCGGTCAGCATCGCTGCACAATCGGACAGCACGTCGCCGAAGAGGTTGTCGGTGACGATCACGTCGAACTGTTTGGGCCAGCGCACCAGCTGCATCGCGCCGTTGTCGGCATACATGTGCGACAGGGCCACATCGGGGTATTCCTTGTCGTGGATTTCCTGCACGACTTCGCGCCACAGGATGCCGGATTCCATCACATTGGCCTTTTCCATCGAGCAGACCTTGTTCGCGCGCTTGCGGGCCAGTTCGAACGCCGACCGGGCGACGCGGGCAATCTCGGATTCCGTGTAGCGCTGGGTGTTGATGCCGACGCGTTCGTTGCCTTCGGTAAAGATGCCACGCGGTTCGCCGAAATAGACGCCCGAGGTCAGCTCGCGCACGATGACGATGTCCAGACCGGCGACGATTTCGCGCTTCAGCGACGAAAAATCGGCCAGCGCGTCAAAGCATTGTGCGGGTCGCAGGTTGGAAAACAGATCCATTTCCTTGCGCAGTCGCAAAAGGCCACGTTCGGGTTTGACGCTGAAATCAAGCACGTCGTATGTCGGTCCCCCCACGGCGCCCAACAGCACGGCGTCCACCGCTTGCGCCTTGGCCATCGTGGCGTCGGTGAGCGGCACACCATGCAC
This sequence comes from Rhodobacterales bacterium, assembly GCA_043720555.1. Classification (GTDB taxonomy): domain Bacteria; phylum Pseudomonadota; class Alphaproteobacteria; order Rhodobacterales; family Rhodobacteraceae; genus JAAFHS01. The sequence goes on from JAYSSN010000290.1 coordinate 20,503, forward strand.
ATCATAGGCGGCCCCGCCGACGAGGTCTTCGGAAACGTCGAAGGTCACGCCGCGTTTGGCCCCGAACCAGCCAATGATCTTTTTCACCTCGGCCATGACTTCGGGGCCGATGCCGTCACCGGCGAGGATAAGAAGGGATGGATTGGCCAAGGCATGCTCCTGCGAAACTGACGCGCTTCGCGTAGCTGCTTGGTGGGGGGGGGTCAAGCGCGGAAGGGCTCAGCGCAGCGCGATATCCACCCAGACCAGCCGGTGGCGTGAGGCGGTCTGAACCGCGGTGGCGAGGGGATCATCGGGGGCAGGCCAGATCACACCCGCGTCCGCGACGGCCAGATCGCGCGAGGGCAACACGTAGTCGACGCGCAGGCCGCCGGGGCCATCGGCGAAATTGGCCGTATCAAGGGCAGGATCACCGCGATGGGCGGGGTCGCTGCGGCCCGCCGTGCCCCTGGGGGTTGCGTCCTGCAGGCGGGGGTGGGCGAGCAAGGCGCGCAGGGCGGCAGACCGGCCATCGCCATCCACGGGGTCGAGGTTGGCATCGCCGAGCAGCACAAATGGCCCGGCGGGCGGGGCGACCGGCAACGCGCCTTCCAGATAGCGCAGCCAAAGTGCGGCCTCGTCGTGGTTGCGGCGGCCATTGCGGTCTTCGGGGCCGTCGAACACCGGCGGACTGGCGTGCCAGCCGAGCAGGGTCAGTGCCCTCTGCGGCAGCCTCAGGGGAATGACCCAATGGCCCGTGGTGGACAGCCGCTGCATGGCCTGAACTTCGGGGGCCATGTCGGGTGGCAGAATTGCCCCCGGCAGATCGCGCCACAGCATCGCCGACATGTCCTGTACTGCCGCCATGTCGATCGGCATGCGCGACAGAACCGCCATGCCGCCATCGCCCGCAAAGCGCCCGTAGCCCATGGCATCCCGCGCCTCGGCCCGGCGCCCGTTGCCATCCAGATCAAGGCCGGTCGGCAGGCCTGTGTTGGGTGGCAGGGCAAAGCGATAGGCATAGCTGGCCCCGGCTGCGGCCAGCTGGTCGGCAAGCAGGGTCAGGGCGACAAGTCCATGGTCATAGTCGATGTCGGTCAGCAGGATCACATCGGCGTCTGCCGCCACAATGACCGCAATCACCGCCCGGATCTGGGGGTCTGTCGCCGCCATCAGATCGCGCACCAGCAGCCCCGGTCCATCACGGGACAGTTCCACCTGATAGGTGGCGACGCGCAGTCTGTCGGCGTGCGCGGCAACGGACAGCAACAGTGTGAGCAGGCCGCCGAGCGCCGCGATCAGGTGGCGGAAAGCTCGCGGTTGGTGTCGTCGTTCTGGCGGCGCTTGTCGCGGATCATGTCGGCGATGCGCCCCATGGCGATACCGCGCATGAAAAGAGAAGCGGGAAGAAATGCCCATGCCGTCATCGTCCACACCAGAGTTTGCGGCGAAGATGAGGGCAGGTTCGCCATCGTATCCAGACCCATCTTCACGATCACCGGGATCAGGAATGGCAGCAAAAACCCTAACGCAATGTTAACGCGGGCGTCGCGGTTCAGCCGATCAACCACATCGCCGCCGCCGGTCGGATCAAATGTCGGCAGGTTGATCCAGACATTGAAGGTGCCGCTGCGCGCGGGCCAGCCACCGGCCTTGAGCACGATCATGAACACCGCAAGCGAGAGCAGCGAGATCAGGTAGGCAAGGCCCGCTGCCGACCGGATCAGGGCGGCCTGCTGCGGCGTGGCCCCTTCCGACATCGTCAGCATCACCAGACGCACGGGGCTGTAGGGAAAGTCCATCGACATGCCGATCAGGGTGCCCACGGCACTGACCAGATCGGTCAGCGTAGAGGGCACGAACACGCCCCGTTCCAGCATGGACAGCATGAAAACCATGACAAAAAGCATGCCAAAGCGGATGCGATTAAAGGGCGGGGCATTACGGAATTCGACAAGGCCGGGATAGGTGGCATTGTATTCGATGAATGTCAGCGTGCCTGCAAACAGCGCGACAAGTGCCACCATCTGCTTGCCTTCGGGACCGACATTGGGCAGCAACGCCGACGGCGCCGCGATCAAAAACACTACCAAACACGCGCGCACAAATGCGCCTGTCAACTGCGAAACCACTCGTTTACCGCCCTCTGCCTGACCGGACCCCGTGCTTCGCGGGGCCCATTTTCCGAGAAGATCCCGTGAATTGTGACGGGTTGCCTCAATCTTGCCCAATTTCTGCCTTCTTTCGCCAAACGGTGCAACGTCCCGATCACAAGACATGGTTATTTTGGCGGATTCGCGGAGTATGTGTCGCTGAATTGCATCAAACTGGTGTTGAAAACAAGGCCACCCTAGGGGGTGGCCCAATATGTTGTGTCTTGCGCCAGATCAGACCCAAGGGCGCTGCGTGGCGGCCTTGGTCTCATAAGTATCGATTGATGCTGCCTTTTCCATAGTAAGGCCAATATCGTCCAGACCGTTCATCAGGCAATGCTTGCGGAACGGGTCCACCTCAAAGCCAAATGTCTGTCCGTCCGAAGTTGTGACAGTCTGGGTGCCCAGATCGACGGTCATCCGCGCGTTCGCACCTTTGCGCGAATCGGCCATCAGGACGTCGACCATTTCAGGCGGCATCACGATGGGCAGGATGCCGTTCTTGAAGCAGTTGTTGTAGAAGATGTCGGCAAAGCTGGTGGCGATCACGCAGCGGATGCCGAAGTCCAGAAGCGCCCAAGGCGCGTGTTCGCGCGACGAGCCGCAGCCGAAGTTTTCGCCCGCCACAAGGATTTCGGTCTTGCGATAGGCGGGCTGGTTCAGCACGAAATCCGCGATTTCCTTGCCGTCCAGCGTGTAGCGCATCTCGTCGAACAGATTTTTGCCAAGGCCCGTGCGGGCGATGGTTTTCAGGAACTGCTTGGGGATGATCATGTCGGTGTCGATGTTGACCAGCGGCATGGGCGCCGCGATGCCGGTGAGTGTGGTGAATTTATCCATCAGACCATCTCCCCCATCATTTCCCGCACATCCGTCAGCCGCCCGGTGATCGCCGCCGCAGCCGCCATGGCGGGGGACAGCAGGTGCGTCCGGCCCCCCCTACCCTGACGACCTTCGAAGTTGCGGTTGCTGGTCGCAGCGCAGCGTTCGCCGGGCGCAAGCTGATCGGGGTTCATGGCAAGGCACATGGAGCAGCCCGCCAGCCGCCACTCAAACCCCGCGTCGATGAAGATTTGCGCCAGGCCCTCTTCTTCCGCCTGCGCCCGGACAAGGCCCGAACCGGGGACGACCATGGCGCGCAACCCGTCCTTCTTTTTCTTGCCCTTCAGGATTGCGGCGGCGGCCCGCAGGTCTTCGATCCGGCCGTTGGTGCACGAGCCGATGAAGACGGTGTCGATCTCGATCTCGCTGAGTTTCTGACCGGGGGTCAGGCCCATGTAGTCGAGTGAACGCTGCACGGCTTCCACCTTGCCGCCGGTGAAATCAGACGGGCTGGGCACGACCCCGGTGATCGGCAGCACATCTTCGGGGCTGGTGCCCCAGGTCACGACGGGGGCGATATCCTCGCCCCTGATCGTCACCACCTTGTCGAAATGCGCGCCTTCGTCGGTGTAGAGCGTCTTCCAATAGGCCAACGCCGCGTCCCAGTTCGCCCCGGTCGGCGCGTGGGGGCGCCCCAAGCAATAGGCATAGGTTTTCGCATCCGGCGCGATCAGGCCGGCGCGGGCGCCGCCTTCGATGGCCATGTTGCAGACGGTCATCCGGCCCTCCATCGACAGCTCGCGGATCGCCTGGCCACAATATTCGATCACATAGCCGGTGCCGCCCGCCGTGCCGGTTTCGCCGATGACCGACAGGGTGATGTCCTTGGCGGTAACACCGGGACGCAGTGATCCGGTGATTTCCACCCTCATGTTCATGGCCTTGCGCTGGATCAGCGTTTGCGTGGCCAGCACATGTTCCACCTCGGAGGTGCCGATGCCATGCGCCAAAGACCCAAAGGCCCCGTGCGTGGCAGTATGCGAATCGCCGCACACCACCGTCATCCCCGGCAGGGTCCAGCCCTGTTCGGGGCCGACGATATGGACGATGCCCTGCCGTACGTCCGACACAGGGTAATAGTTGATGCCGAACTCCTTCGCGTTGGTGTCGAGCGCATCGACCTGAATGCGCGACTCCTCGTTCATGCCACCCTTGGCGCGGTCCAGCGTCGTGGGCACGTTGTGATCGGGCACGGCGATGGTCTTTTCGGGGCTGCGCACGGTGCGTCCGGTCATCCGCAACCCTTCAAAGGCTTGCGGGCTGGTGACTTCGTGCACCAGATGGCGGTCGATGTACAACAGGCAGGTGCCGTCGTCGGCCTGGTGGACGACGTGATCGTCCCAGATTTTGTCATAGAGGGTACGAGCGGTCATGGCTCTCTCACTTCATGGATGGCTGATGTCACGGGGTGAAGCGGCGCAAGCGCCTGCGGGTCACGGAAGTCGTGCAAGGACAGACCGGTCCTGGCTGGCGAAACGCCAGGGCAGACGGGTGTGGTCATCCAGGATGCAACGGGTGTTCATGCGCGGCTAGATACGCGCTTCGCAGCGATCCGGCAAGAGATACGGTGCCGCGATCCGGCGATACTGCCTGCCATCCCGCCATCGGCCCTTGCACCCCGCCCTGATCGGCGGTATCCCCCGCGCCTTTCCGGCAGGCGTCATTGAGATTTCGTCCCCCCGGTGCTAGCCTGTTTTTGCGCCGGGGCGATGATTGGCGCGCAACCCTGGAGGACAATGTCCTGTCCCATTCTGATCCTGCGACCGGCATGCCGGTCGGCGAGCGGGCGGCCCGCGTGACGGGCGACGTTTCCAGTGAAGAGCTGTTGGCCAAGGTGCTGGCGTCGCTTGACGACGACAAGGCCGAAGAGGTGGTGCAGATCGATCTGCGCGGGCGCTCGGACATGGCCGACTATATGGTCATCTGTTCCGGCCGGTCATCGCGTCAGGTCGCGTCTATTTCCGAAAAGCTGGTTGACCGGCTGAAGCAGGACTTTGGCCGGCTGTCGCGGATCGAAGGCAAGGAAACCGGCGACTGGGTGCTGATTGATGCGGGCGATGTGATCGTCCATGTCTTCCGCCCCGAAGTGCGCGATTTCTATCAGCTGGAAAAGATGTGGCTGCCCACGGGGGCCGAGCGGACTGCGCAGATCTGATGCGCGTCCACGTCTGCGCAGTGGGACGGCTGCGGTCGGGACCAGAGCGCGACCTTGTGGACGACTACATCACACGCTTTGACCGCACCGGGCGGCCCTTGGGCCTTGGCCCTGTCGCCGTGCACGAGGTTGAAGACAAGCGCGGCGGCGGAATGGACGCCGAGGCCGCGCTTCTGGCCCGGGCGGTGCCGGGCGGTGCGCTGCTCGCGGTGCTGGACGAACGCGGGCAGGCGATCTCGGCGCCCGAATTTGCAGTGCAGCTTGCGCACTGGCGCGACGCCGGGCGGCAGGACGTGGCCTTTGTGATCGGTGGGGCGGATGGCATCGCACCCGCGCTGCGCGAGCGGGCGGAATTTGCGCTGAGCTTCGGCCCGATGGTCTGGCCGCATCTGCTGGTGCGGGTGATGCTGGCCGAACAGTTGTACCGGGCTGCGACCATCCTGGGCGGCGGGCCCTATCACCGGGTGTAGGAAGGGGGGCTGTCTGCCCCCCCCGTCGCTGACGCTCCTCACCCCCCGAGGATATTTCCGGACAGAAAATGGCTGTGACGTGGGGTTCGGGCTGACTTGGCGGCGGCCCCGGCGCATGGTTGCGCCAACCGGGAGCGTCGCATGAACCACTATCCGCATCTGTTGGCACCGCTTGATCTGGGCCATGTCACGCTGCCCAACCGGGTGCTGATGGGGTCGATGCATACCGGGCTGGAGGAGACGGGCGACTGGAACCGGGTTGCGACGTTTTACGAGGCGCGGGCCGCGGGTGGGGCCGGGCTGATCGTGACGGGGGGGATGGCCCCGAACCGCGAGGGTGGGGTGTTTGCGGGTGCCGCGGGCTTGTTCACGCCGGCGGATGTCGCTAACCATCGCCGTGTGACCGCCAGAGTGCATGCGGCGGGTGGGCGCATCGCGATGCAGATCCTGCATGCCGGACGCTATGCCTATGGCACGGACTGCGTGGCACCGAGTGCGATCAAGTCGCCGATTTCGCCCTTTGCGCCGCGCGCGCTCGACGCGGCAGGGATCGGGAAGCAGATCGCCGATATCGTGGCGGCGGCGGAGCGGGCGCGCGAGGCGGGCTATGACGGCGTGGAGATCATGGGCAGCGAGGGGTATTTCCTGAACCAGTTCCTTGTGACGCGCACCAACCAGCGCACCGATGACTGGGGCGGATCCTACGCCAACCGGATGCGCCTGCCGGTGCAGGTGGTGGCCCGGGTGCGGGCGGCGGTGGGCGCCGATTTCATCGTGATCTACCGCATCAGCCTGATTGATCTGGTCGAGGGCGGGTCGAGTTGGGACGAAGTGGTGTTGTTGGCAAAGGCCATCGAGGCGGCGGGGGCGAGCATCCTCAATTCCGGCATCGGCTGGCACGAGGCGCGGATTCCTACGATCGCCACCTCGGTGCCGCGTGCGGCTTTTGCGCATCTGACGGGCAAGTTGCGGCCCGAGGTGGGGATCCCGGTAATTGCGTCAAACCGGATCAACACGCCGCAGGTGGCGGAAGGCGTGCTGGCGCAGGGCCTGGCCGATATGGTCAGCATGGCGCGCCCGTTCCTTGCGGACGCCGATTTTGTTGCAAAGGCTGCGGCGGGCCGGGCAGACGAGATTGCCCCTTGTATTGCCTGCAATCAGGCCTGTCTGGACCATACGTTCAGTGGCAAGCTGACGAGCTGCCTGGTGAACCCGCGCGCCTGCCATGAGACCGAGCTGGTTTACACCCCGGCCACCACGCCGAAATCGGTGGCCGTCGTTGGGGCGGGGGCGGCGGGGCTGATGTGCGCGCTGGTGGCGGCGGGGCGAGGCCATCGGGTGGTGCTGTTTGACCGTGCGGATCAGGTGGGCGGGCAGTTGAACCTGGCCCGCCGCGTACCGGGCAAGGAAGAGTTTCACGGGCTGGTGCAGTGGTTTGACACCATGGTTGCGCGGTCAGGGATTGATCTGCGGCTGGGCACAGCGCCAGGGGTGAGCGAACTGGGCGGCTTTGATGAGGTGGTCGTGGCCACCGGTGTCGTCCCGCGCGATCCGGGGATTGCAGGGCAGGAGCGGGCGATCAGCTATAGTGATGCGCTGATGGGCGCGCCTGTGGGCAAGCGGGTGGCGCTGGTAGGGGCGGGTGGCATCGGGTTCGATGTCGCGGAATATCTGGTGCATGCGGGCGACAGTCCCACCGAGCATCCCGAACGGTGGCGCCGCGAATGGGGGGTGTCGGATCCGGCGGTCGTGCGTGGCGGGTTGGTGGACGCGGCACCAGAGGAGCCCGCGCGGCAGGTCTGGCTGCTGCAACGCAAGGACGGGCGGCCGGGCAAGGGGCTGGGCAAGACGACGGGTTGGATTCACCGGGCGGCGCTGGCGGCCAAGGACGTGCAGATGCGCGGCGGGGTGACCTATGATGCGATCACCGATCAGGGCATCATGCTGTCGGACGGGCCTGTGCGGGAGAACAGCACCCTGCTGGCAGTGGACACGGTTGTGCTGTGCGCGGGCCAGGTGCCGGAGCGCGGGCTGGCGGACGCGCTGACAGCAGCCGGGATCGCGCATCATGTGATCGGGGGTGCGGATGTGGCGGCAGAACTGGACGCCAAGCGCGCGATTGATCAGGGGGCACGGCTGGCGGCGCAGCTGTAGGATTGGGGCCGAAATTCCGGGCTTATGAATTTTTAACGAACGTGTCGCGATGAATTTTCACCGCTGCATCAACCGTGCCGACGCCGTCAGTGATCGCAGGCGTGCGAGGGGGGTGGGGAGGCGTCCCCCCTCGCGGCCCGGATGTTAGCCGCCCGAAGCTGGCAGCAGGCCATCGGCCAGTGCAGCGGCGAGTTCGGCCTGATCGACCGCGCCATCCGCATTCGCGTCAATCGAGATAAAGCCTTCCTCCGTCAGATCGGGGTAGGCCACCATCAGTTCATCGAGCGACCAGGTGCCGTTTCCATCGGTGTCGGCGATCTCGGGGGCCGGGGCGTCCTGTGCGAACACGGGTACGGCCGCAAGGCCGAGGACAGCGGTCAGCAGAAGAGAGATCCGTTTCATGATTGTGGTCCTTTCTGGTTGGCGGACGGCCAGGTGCCGCCCTGCCACTCACCTAGGCAAAACCGGAAAGATGTTCCATATGCAATCGCCATGATGCCTTAATACCGGCTGATTGACGTTAGATTCGGCGTCGTGACGGAACGATTTTCCGCCGATGGAAACGGCGCTGGCAGGATGCCGCTGCCGGTTTCGCGCGTGTCAGCGCATCCTTGCTTGTTTCGTTGCCATCAACGATCCGCGACAATACCCCGGACTTGTCGCGCCCTGACCGCATTCCTGCCCGAATTCAGCATCAGAAACGGTGATTGATACCTCAACGTCTGCCAGAGGAAAATAATGGACCGACTCACCGAAATGGAGGCCTTCGCCACGGTTGTGGACCAGGGCGGTTTCACCGACGCGGCGAAGAAAATGGGCATCTCCAAATCGGCGGTGTCCAAACATGTCTCGGCACTGGAGGCGCGGCTGGGGGCCCGCCTTCTGAACCGGACAACCCGCCGCGTTTCACCGACCGAAATCGGACTTGCCTATTATGACAGGGCGCGGCGCGTTCTGAATGATGCGGGCGAGGCCGACGCGCTGGTCACCTCGATGCAATCTGCACCATCGGGGTTGCTGCGCATTTCTGTGGCGACTGATTTCGGGGTGAATCTTCTGTCGCCGATTCTGGGCGATTTTCTGCTGGAATATCCCGATATCACCGTGAACATGGTGCTGAACAACCGTTACGTCGAACTGATTTCCGAAGGTTTCGATATGGCGATCCGGGTTGGGGAACTCGAAGACAGCAGCCTGCGCGCACGCAAACTGACCGATACGACCAGACGGATGATCGGATCGCCCAGCTATTTCCAGAAGTTCGGGCGCCCGATGAAGATCGACGATCTGAATGACCACAAACTGTTGCACTACAGCAATCAGGCCAATGGCAACGTGTGGAAGATCACGGCACCCTCGGGCGAAAAGCGGCAGGTGCGCACGGCGGGCTGGCTGACGGTGAATGACGGGCAATCCTTGCTGAACGCCGCTGTGTCGGGCCTTGGCATCGCGTACCTTCCGTCGTTCCTGTACGCCGATGCGATGAAGCATGGCCAGGTGGAAGAAGCGATTCCCGGCCTGCCGACCGAGGTGTTGGGCATTTATGCGGTGTACCCGCCGGGGCGTTTCACCCAGCCCAAGGTGCGGGCGTTCATCGACTTTCTGGCGCGGCGCTATATCGACAAGGGCCCTGACGTCTGGTGAGGTTTGCCGCGGCCGTTCCCTCAGCCGCTGGCATCAGACCGGGTCGGGTGACATCTGTCGCCTGACCCGGTCTTGTTTCCGCCACTCCGCATCATTCCGTCGCAGTCAACATGACCTCGACCCGACGGTTTGCCGCGCGCCCGGCATCGGTCAGGTTCGTGGCACGCGGGGACAGATAGC
>JAYSSN010000291.1:0-3520 GCA_043720555.1 Rhodobacterales bacterium
CTCGATATCGAAAATGCCACCCTTGATGACGTCCACGAACACACCGATCTGATGAACGCAAACATCGCCGAACTCATCATGGGTCTGGATGATGTCACCGCCGGATTCTCCAAAGACTTTGACGAGATGCGTACGAAAACCGGGATGGAAAGTCTGATCGGTTTCTTCTCAAGTGCCAAATCGGAATCGATGCGTCAGGAACGCCTGCGCACGGCCAGCATTGACGACAAACTGCAAGACCTGATCGCCAAATCCGATGTGATCGTCAAACTGTTGCAAGGTCAGCTTGATCTGTTGAACACCCAGAAAACGCGGGTAGAGGTGAACCTGACCGGCACCCTGAGCGAGCGCGAAACGACCGTGGGCGCGTTGGAATCCTTGCGCGCCGAAATCGGCAACATGGACCCGCGCATCATCGAGCTGGAAAACAAGATCAGCGTCGAGCAGGACGCCGCCGCGCGCACCAAACTGGAAACCGAACTGGCCGGGCTGAACACCAGATACAACGCGCTGGTGCAGGACGAACAGGTGAAGCTGGCGAAAAGCCAGACGCTGGAGCGGTACATCGAAAAGGGCAAGACCTGGGTGGATTCCCTGCAAAATCAGGCCGCCACGCAGATGGTGCTGATCAATAAACTGCAGACCGATACCAAGCAGCGCGTGGTCCTCTATGATGCCCTCACCTCGTCCCTGAAAACCGCGCAGCAGCAGGATGTGGCCCACCGCATCAACGAAATCGGCGTGAAAACCGACCAGGAGGCGCAATCCGCCATGGCCGGTATCGGTGCGGCCACCAACGCCAAGATGGCCGACATGCTGGAGGCGCATGAAGACCACATGGTATTCGCGCGGGCTGTGCTGGAACAAAAAGCCAAAGCGGATGAGCGCTTCGCCCGCCGCTTCGCCGCAATTGTCGAAAAGCACGACAAGAATGCGTATGGGGAATAAGTGGCGAACGAGGTAAAGGACCAGCTGGTCCAGGACCATGCGGAGCTTTACGATACCCTCGTTGCCCGCCGCTATTTTGCCAAGTTCGACCGTATCACCGGCCACCTAGCCCGTGTCGCCGCCGAACTCGAATCCGAAGGGCATCTGACGCGGCTGGAGGCGCGGCTGATCGGTGGCTATATCGGCAAGGTCGCCGCCACTTTCCGCGCCCTGTCGCACAAATACCTGATGACGGGCCGCGCTGACGGTGCCCCACGCATCACTTTTGACCGCCACGAATCCGGCTTTCCCGTCGCACAAGAACTGATGATGATGGCCGTTGATGCCCAACAGGCCGACAAACATCTGGCTGGCCCGACGGAAGGCGAAATCAAGGATCGCATGATCCGCCAGATCGTGGGTGACCTCAGCATCCCCACGCAATTGCAACACGCGCTGTCGCAGCGGATGTATTACGACGCGCTCAAGGCAGGCGGCATCTTCTGGGCCCGCAACGACCCCGACGCGCAATGGATTGAAACCAAAGGCGACCGCCGCCACTACCTTGTCCACTGGGCGGTCTGGGATACGCAGAACAACCTGCCGCTGATCTATCTGATGGATGTCGAGGACAGCGGCAAGAAACCCCTGCCGAACGACGACCGCCGCTGGCCGCTGGCCCAGTCCGCGCTGATGGCGCAGTCGCTTGGCGGGCTGAAACTGCTGACCATCGCGCAGGGGTTCGACACGGATTTTGACACGCTCCACCCCAAACGCCTGCGCCGGATCCATCTGGGGCCGATGTATTCCGACAGCTTCACCCTGCAATCCGGTCCGATCTCCAAAGTGCTGGCCGACGCCAAGGCCGCACAGGGCGAGGATTGGGCGCTGGTCTGGACGGTCGAGGATCTGGTCGCCGACCGCGTCGACAAAACCGAAGGCTGGTTTTCGTCATCAGAAAAGCAGATCTACAAACTCGACCCCCTCAACGGGGCCGAGATCGGGGCCACCCGCATGCAGCGCATGGTGATCCTGCCCGAACGCCCGTTTCAGGTTCTGGTCGAACAGAATCCGCCGGGCCTGCGCGCGTTTCGCAAATTTGTGGTGGGCGACGGTGGGCGGATTATTCCAGCGAGGTGATCTATGACAACACGCGACACGATGGAACTGCGCGAGGACACCATCCGCGCGCAATATGACGCCGCCCTGGGCCTGCTGACCGGGTTCGATCACGCCCCCCGCATCGGCAAACCGATGGAGGCCGCCAGCCCCGAGCGCTCCTCCGGCATCGGCACCCGGCCGCGACTGCGCTCTACCATTCCCGGCCTTGCGGCCCGGTCCACCGCCCGCCCCGGCGGTGTGCGGGTGATCGAGCGGGTGGAGACGATGGCCGATGGCCTGCTCTCGCCCCTGCAAGCCTCTGCCCTGCACGCCCTGCGACGCGGCGTGGCGATCGCACTGGCCATGGGCGAAACCTTTGCCGCGCAATCCGGCCTGGGCGAACTGAAGAAAGCAAACCTTGAAGGGCGGTTACCCGACACCAAACGCAGCGAATTCACCGAGCTGCTCACCGCCGAGGCCCTTCTGACCCTGTTTTCCTGCGCCAACGCCACCGCCTACCTGCTCGCCCCCCACCTTGGTTCCACCACCGTGGATGTCGGCACCGTCGATGAAATCCTCACCGAAAACGCCCCCCTCGCCCTGCAAGGCGCGCTCTGGGAACTCGATCAGGACATTGGCGCCCGCGCAACGGACGAGGCGCACCTGATCGCCACCATCGCGGCCTTCTGCGAAATGCTGATGCAGAAGGTTGCCCTGCGCGCCCAGACCGCCACCCGCCTTGACGCCTATATCGGGTCGTCGTGGAAGGTGGAGGCGGATGGCCTGACCATTTCCGGCTTCAAACCCGCAAAAGCCGCCAAGGGTGGCGCGCTGACCATGCAGTTCAAGAAACCGTCCGAGGTCGTCGGCAACCACATCGCCAAGTATCAGGCGCTGCGGCTGTCAAAAATGCTGATGGCCTATGATTTCGACCGCAAGCTGAACCCGTTTGCCGAACTCGGCGGCTTTATCTTCACCTTCATGGGCGACGGCAAGCCGGGCACCGGCAAAACCACCCTGATCCAGATGATGGCGGGCCTGATCAACGATTACTGCAAAACCGCAGGCTACCCCTTCCGCTATCAGAACTTTTCGATTGACCAGATCGACAGCTATCAGGGCAAATCGGGGCAGAACGCCAAGGCCTTCATCGACAACATCATCGACCCCGGCGTGATTTCCTTTGGCACCATCGACGATATCGACCAGGTCGCAGGCAAACGCGGCGACCGCAAGTCATCGGCCGGTCAGCAAGAGGTGACGGCGGTGTTCATGGGTGCCTTTGCCGGGGCCAACACGGTGGTGCGCGGCAATTGCACCTTCGGCATGTTCAGCAACTATCCCGAAAACGTCGACGACGCCCTGCGCCAGCGTGCCGGGGCGCGGTTTCTGGTCGATGGCCCGCAAAGCCGCGCCGATTACATCGATATCCTGTCGCTGCTTCTTGGCAAGAACCATGCCATCCCCTTGGGCGACCATGATCTTTTCGCCG
>JAYSSN010000292.1:0-3511 GCA_043720555.1 Rhodobacterales bacterium
GCGGATCGGTGAACAGCCATTTCGACAGCACGACCTTTTGCTGGTTGCCCCCCGACAGGTTCACCACCTTCTGATGTACCCCCGGCGTGCGGATGTTCATGGCGCGGCGATAGTCTTCGGCAACCTGCGCCTCGCGGCCGTGGCTGATGATGCCGCGCGTGGCAATACCAGCGAGGTTGGCCAGGCTGATGTTGCGCAGGATCGGTTCTTCCAGCACCAGGCCCAGCGCCTTGCGGTCCTCGGTCACATAGGCCAGCCCCGCACCAATCGCCCGCGCCACTGTTGACGTATCCGCCACCTTGCCGCCAATCGCGACCGTGCCGGTGATACCCCGCCCATAACTGCGGCCAAACAGGCTCATGGCAAGCTCGGTCCGCCCTGCCCCCATCAGGCCCGCAATCCCGACGATTTCGCCCTTGCGCACCGTCATGCTGATATCGCGGATCATCTGGCGGCCCTGCTGCTCGGGATGCCAGACGTTCCAGCCCTTCACCTCCATCAGCACCGCGCCGATGTCAGGCACACGCTCCGGATAGCGATGCGCCATATCGCGGCCCACCATGTCGCGGATGATGCGCTCTTCGCTGATCTCGGCCGCCGTCAGCGTAGACACGGTGGCCCCGTCGCGCAGAATGGTAATGCGGTCCGCCACGCGCGAAATCTCGTTCAGTTTGTGGGAAATCAGGATTGACGTGATCCCCTGCGCCTTCAGGTCGACCAGCAGTTCCAACAGCTTTTGGCTGTCGTTTTCCTGCAACGCGGCCGTCGGCTCATCCAGAATAAGCAGCCGCACATTCTTGGCCAGCGCCTTTGCAATCTCGATCAGTTGCTGTTTGCCGACGCCCAGTTTTTCAACCTTGGTGGTCGGGGCCTCGGAAAGCCCGACTTTGCGCAGCAATTCGTCGGTGCGCTGAAACGCGAGCGGCCAGTTTATGACGCCGCGCGTGGCCACCTCGTTGCCCAGAAACAGGTTTTCGGCAATCGACAGCAGCGGCACCAGCGCCAGTTCCTGATGAATGATGATGATGCCCTGACGTTCGCTGTCGCGGATCGAGCGGTTCTGCAACGTCTGCCCGTCATAGACGATCTCGCCCGCGTACGACCCGTGCGGATAGACGCCCGACAACACCTTCATCAGCGTGGATTTCCCAGCGCCGTTCTCGCCGCAGATCGCATGAATTTCGCCCTGTTCCACCGTCAGATTGACGTGGTCCAGCGCGCGAACACCGGGGAAAACCTTGCTGATCCCCCGCATCTCCAGAAGCGTCGCCATGCCGTCCCCCCGCCCGATGGCGGATGCCCACATTGCTGCGGGCATCCCCGTATCAGATCACTGCAGCTGATCTGCCGTGTAATAGCCCGAACCGACAAGGATGGATTCGTAGTTGGTGGTATCAACCGACACCGGCTCCAGCAGGTAGGACGGCACCACCTTTACGCCATTGTCATAAGTGCTGGTATCGTTGATTTCCGGCGTTCCACCCGACAACAACGCATCTACCATACCCACCGTCACACGGGCCAGCTCGCGCGTGTCCTTGAACACGGTCGAATACTGCTCGCCCGCGATCATCGACTTCACCGACGGGATTTCCGCATCCTGCCCGGTGACGATCGGCATCGCCAGATCACCCGAGCCATAGCCGACACCCTTGACCGACGACAGAATACCGATCGACAGCCCGTCATAGGGTGACAGCGCGCCGTGCAGCGTCTTGTCGCCATAGTTGGCCGACAGCAGGTTATCCATGCGCGACTGCGCCACCGCACCATCCCAGCGCAGCGTGCCAACCACGTCCATGCCAATCTGACCCGAACCGATCACGATGCTGCCATCGTCGATCAGCGGCTGCAGCACCGACATCGCGCCGTCGTAAAAGAAGAAGGCGTTGTTGTCGTCCGGGCTGCCGCCGAACAGTTCGACATTCCATGGCTTTGCATCGGGGAAGCGTTCCTTCAGGCCCGCCACCAGCGATTCCGCCTGCTGCACACCCACCTTGAAGTTGTCGAAGGTCGCATAATAATCGACCGAACCGCTGTCACGGATCAGACGGTCATAGGCAATAACCTTGATGCCACTGGCCGCCGCATTGTCCAGCGCGTTTGACAACGTGGTGCCGTCGATGGCTGCAATCACCAGCACATCCACGCCCTTGGTGATCATGTTCTCGATCTGGGCCAACTGGTTGGGGATATCATCTTCGGCATATTGCAGATCGGTGGCATAGCCCGCCGCCGCAAACTGCTCGACCATCGCCGCGCCATCCGCGATCCAGCGTGCGGATGATTGCGTTGGCATCGCAATGCCGACAGTGCCCTTGTCCTGAGCAAAGGCCACGCCGCCCATCAGCGACGCAGCAACGGAAAGGGCGAAAAGCGCCCGTCTGTTCATCTTCATGGAGATCCTCCCGTGGCCGCCCTGCGGGCGGAGTGTGTGTCGATCCGCGTGCTACCGGATTCTTACGCCCCGTCCCGCACCGCGCACTTGTTGTTGCAAAGCCGGAACATACCCGTCAATTTATGTTTTTACATTCACTGATAGCAGGAATGGTATGCCAGATCTGTCCCGCCCCGACAGCCTGCTGCAACGCGGCCTTAAAATCAGCCATCTGCGGATGATCGCCGCACTGGCCCAGCATGGTCAGCTTGGTCTTGCCGCGCGACATCTGTCGATCACCCAGCCCGCGGCCTCGCGCCTGCTGTCCGAGATCGAAAAGATCACCGACACCGACGTTCATGCGCGCACCGGGCGGGGCATGCGGCTGACGGATGCGGGGGCGGCACTGGCGCACCGCGCCCAGCGTATCCTGGTCGAGATGAATGACGCAGGCCGGGAGATGGCCCAGTTGTCGGCCGGCGGGGCGGGGTTCGTCGGCATCGGGTCGGTCACGGCGCCGGCACTTGACCTTGTGCTGCCTGCTTTGCGCAGCGCGCGGCTGTCGCACCCCGCGATCAGCGCCGAGGTAACAGTCGGGCCGTCCGATCAGCTTTGCGCGCAACTTTTGACCGGCACGCTCGACTTTGCCATCGCCCGTGTGCCCACCGGCATGAATGCCGCCGATTTCGCGACCGAATCCATCGCACCCGAACCGGTGGCCTTTGTGGTGCGGCGTGGCCATCGGCTGGCCCTTGCCGCTGACGTTACGCCCACCGACTTGCTGGACTACGACTGGGTCATGCCGGGCAGCGGCAGTCTGCTCGCCAGCACCGTGATGGACGGGCTATCCGCGCTGGGCCTGCCACCCCCGATGCACCGCGTGTCAACATCATCCTTTCTGCTGACGCTGGCGCTTTTGCGCCAATCCAACGCCGTGGCTCCGCTGGCCGAGGCAGTGGCCCGCCAGTTCGCGACCGGTGATGATGCACCGTTTGCGATCCTGCCGGTGCAGATCGGCATCGAAGTGCGCCCCTACGCCCTGCTGACGCGCCACATGTCGGTTCCGACGCCGGCCGCAGCCGTCCTGCTGCGCCTTGTCCGCAACCTGTCAACGGCGCTGGCCGCCGGCGGGTA
>JAYSSN010000293.1:0-9128 GCA_043720555.1 Rhodobacterales bacterium
AGACGCCGAGCGTGCCCGTGTCCCGCACAGCCCCGTCGCAGACCAGGCCCGCAATGCCCTTGCCCCGCAGGTGGCCCGACAGAATATCGCCGATCATGGCCGTGTCACGGTGGCCGCCGGCGTCAATCACCAGCACTTGCCCCCGCTGGATCACATCAAGGGCGTGCAGGACTGCGCCGAAGTCCGGCGCTTCGCAGCGGACCGTGAGGGCCTCACCGAAAAGGCGGGGTTGGCTGCCCGCGGGGCGAAGCGGGCGGATCGCAGGGTCGATCTGGCCCGCGTCCTGTCCAAGATCGACGGCGACTGCCACCGGAACCGGGCGCCAGCGGGCGATTTCGGCTTCGGTCAGGGTGGACGGCTGCGGAGAGTGGACGGTGACGGGCATGGGCGCCTATGGGTTCAAGCGAAGGGGTGAGATTTCAGAGCTTTGCCGAGTGCTGCGATTCCATCGCGGATGTTGGCGTCGGACGGAGCGGAGAAATTGATGCGGGCGTGATTGGGGCGCGGGGTCACCGGAAAGAAGGTGGCCCCGGGGACATAGGCCACGCGGGCCTGCGGCAGCGCCACGTCACGCATGAAGGCGGTTGCGTCGAAGCCTTCGGGGAACGTGGCCCAGGTGAAAAGACCGCCTTCGGGGTCCGTGACCGTGATCTCTTGCGGGAAATGCTGGCGGATGGCGTCGAGCATGGTGTCCTTTTTGCGCAAGTAGGCGGTGCGGAGGGTAGCGATATGGGCCTCAAGATCGTAGCGATCGAGAAACAGGCTGGCTGCAGCCATGTTGAGGGTCGATGTCTGGGTATCGGCGGCGACCTTGAGCAGGCCCATGCGTTCAAGAAGGTCTGGCGAGGCAACGGCCCAGCCGATGCGAAGTGCGGGGACCAGCACTTTGGAAAAGCTGCCGAGGTGGACTACCCGCCCCTCGGTGTCGAGGGATTTGAGGGTGGGCAGGTTGCTACCGGAAAAGCGGATGTGGCGGTATGGCGTATCCTCCAGCACGATCAGGTCATGGCTGTTCGCAAAGGCAATCAGCTCTTTGCGACGCGCGAGAGAAAGGGTGACGCCGGTCGGGTTCTGGAAATCCGGGACCGTGTAGATCAGCCGTGCCCGGGGGTTGGCGCTAAAGACAGCTTCAAGGTGTTCGGTCTGCATGCCATCCTCGTCCACAGCGACGGTCGCGTAGCGGGGCTGGCTCGGGGCGAAAGCGATGAGGGCCCCGAGGAAGGTTGGATCTTCGGTGATGATCACATCGTCAGGGTCGATCAGCATCCGCGCGGCAAAGTCGAGCCCCTGTTGCGAGCCCTGCAGAACAAGCACGTCGTCGGCTACGCACGGCGTACCATCCGCGCTCATCAGACCGGCGATCTGCTCCCGAAGCCGCGGAAGTCCGTTGGAGGGTGCGTATTGCAATGCGGCACCGCCGGGAGCGCAGATGACCTCGTGAAAGATAGCGTCAAGCTTGTCCGTGGGGAACAGAGTCGCGTCGGGATAGCCGCCGCCGAAGGAAATGATCGACGGATCGGCTCCAAGGGCGAGTAACTCGCGAATGGCCGAGGGCTGCACGCTGGTCATTCGCCGCGCATATCTGGGAGTCATCGGGCCTCCGTTCTGATGTATGTTCTTTGCAGGGAACACGGGTATTGCCCAGCATTGAGCGCAGGTCTGTCGGGACCCGCTGTCTGAAATGACAGCCCCCGGTAAGGGGATGCTTGAACGGTCGCGCCACTTGCAAAGCCACGGTGTAGCACTCCGGTGTAGCGCCGAAGTCAATCTAAGCCCTTGGTACAGTGTATCTTCTTGACCTGAAAGGAAGAAAAATGGTGCTGCAAGAGAGGATTGAACTCTCGACCTCACCCTTACCAAGGGTGTGCTCTACCACTGAGCTACTGCAGCGCCGATTGTGGCGGGGGGATAAACGCAAAGCGTGGCCCGCGCAAGAGGGGAAACGCCGCTGGTTCTGGACCCGGTGGCCGACCTGAGCTATGGAGTGCGGGATGACAGAAAAACCCGCGAAACCTGTGGCCGCCAAGCCGCCGAAGACTGCCGCCAGCGTCCGCGAGGACCGGTTGAAGGCGGCGTTGAAGGCGAATATGGCACGGCGCAAGGAACAGGCAAAAACGCGGGCTGAAAAAGGCACCGATCGGGGCTGAGACGAGGGGCAGATGGATTCGATTCTTGTAAAGGGCAATGGCGCGTTGAACGGGGTTATCCCGATTGCGGGGGCCAAGAACGCGTGTCTGACACTGATGCCGGCAACGCTGTTGTCGGAAGAGCCGCTGACGCTGACCAATGCGCCGCGTTTGTCCGACATCCGCACCATGACGCAGTTGTTGCAATCGCTGGGGGCGGAGGTCGCAAGCCTGCAGGATGGGCTGGTGCTGGCAATGTCGAGCCACGCGATCACCAACCACACGGCGGATTATGACATCGTGCGCAAGATGCGGGCATCGATCCTTGTGCTGGGCCCGATGCTGGCGCGGGATGGGCATGCGATTGTGTCACTGCCAGGCGGCTGTGCCATTGGGGCGCGGCCCGTGGATTTGCATTTGCAGGCGCTTGAGGCGATGGGTGCGGCGCTTGAACTGCGCGACGGCTATATTCATGCCAAGGCGCCAGGCGGACGGTTGCGCGGGGCGGTGTTCGTGTTCCCCTTCGTGTCGGTGGGGGCCACCGAAAACGCGCTGATGGCAGCGACCCTGGCAAAGGGCACCACAGTGCTGAAAAACGCCGCACGCGAGCCCGAGATTGTGGACCTCGCCCGCTGCCTGCGCCGGATGGGCGCGCAGATTGAGGGTGAGGGAACGAGCACCATCACCATTCAGGGCGTGGACCGGCTGAGCGGGGCCACGCATCCGGTGGTGACCGACCGGATCGAGTTGGGGACCTACATGCTGGCACCCGCGATCTGCGGCGGCGAGGTGGAGCTTCTGGGAGGACGGATCGACCTTGTCGGGGCATTCTGCGAAAAGCTGGATGCGGCCGGGGTGAACATCACCGAAACCGAACGCGGGCTCAGGGTTTCGCGGCGCAATGGCCGGGTCCGCGCGGTGGATGTGGTGACCGAACCTTTCCCCGGTTTTCCGACCGACCTTCAGGCGCAGATGATGGCGCTGCTTTGCACGGCGGACGGCGTATCGGTGCTGGAAGAGAAGATATTCGAGAACCGCTTCATGCACGCCCCCGAACTGATCCGCATGGGGGCGAAGATCGACGTGCATGGCGGACATGCCACAGTGACGGGTGTGGAAAAGTTGCGCGGTGCGCGGGTGATGGCAACCGATCTGCGTGCGTCCGTCAGCCTGATCCTTGCGGCCATGGCCGCCGAGGGCGAAACCGTGGTCAGCCGGGTGTATCATCTGGACCGGGGGTATGAGCGGGTCGAGGAAAAGCTGTCGGCCTGCGGGGCACAGATCGAGCGGATCACCGCATGAGCGATGCGCGGTTCGAGGATGGCGAGGACGCGCCGCTGGGCCTTCTGGTGCATGGTCCGGACGACGTGCCGGTGCTGTCAGCACTGGTGCAGGACGCCGTCTTTCCGATCAGCGAGATGGCCTATGACCGCAAGCGCCGCCGCTTTGCGCTGCTGGTGAACCGGTTCCGCTGGGAGGACCGTGCGGCCGCGGAACGCGCGGGCCGGGGGTACGAGCGGGTGCAATCGCTGATCGTGGTGCAGGATGTGCTGGCGGTACGGTCGCAGGGAATTGACCGGGGCGACAGCGGAACGGTGCTGTCGGTGCTGACCGTCGGATTTGATCCGGGCGCGGATGGCGCGGGGCGGCTGACGCTGGTGCTGGCGGGTGACGGTGCGATCGGGCTGGAGGTGGAAGCACTGGACATTTCGCTGCGCGATGTGACGCGGCCTTATCTGGCGCCATCAAAGAAGGTGCCCGAGCACAAGGTGTGACGGGCAATTTTCCAGGACCTGACCTGTATCTCAACCAGATGCGCGACTTCTGAAAAAGTTCACCCGGCGGTGGCTGCGGGTTTCCCGGCCGATCGTCGGCGTTGTTCTGCGTGACGGGAAAGCGGGGGCTGTCTGCCCCCGTCAAAGCCCCGGAGGGCTTTGACTCCCCCGAGGATATTTTCTGACAGAAAATGGTGCGCAAGGCTTTGGCTTGAGGCCCCGGCCTGCCCGCGCTAGATGGGCGGCAAGGGAGAGCCAGCCATGCCCATGTTCCTGTCCATCCGTGATGCCGATTTCGAGGCCGCCTTTGCGGGTCTGCTGAGCATGAACCGCGAAGAGGCCGAGGATGTGGACCGCGACGTGGCGGCCATCATTGCCGATGTGCGCGCCCGCGGCGATGCGGCGGTGATCGAACTGACCGCGCGGTTTGACCGGATGACGCTGACACCCGCGACGCTGGCCTTTTCGCCTGCCGAAATGGATGCCGCCTGCGAAAAGGTCGGGGCGGAGGATCGGGCCGCGCTGGCGCTCTCGGCGGAGCGCATCCGGGCCTATCACGCACGGCAGGCGCCAGCGGACGACAGCTGGCAGGATGCTGCGGGCGCGACGCTTGGCTGGCGCTGGACGCCGGTTTCGGCGGCGGGGCTGTACGTGCCGGGGGGGACGGCATCCTATCCGTCATCGGTGCTGATGAACGCGATCCCGGCGCAGGTGGCGGGGGTGGAACGCCTGATCATCTGCGCGCCGACGCCGGGTGGCGTGGTCAATCCGGCGGTGATCTATGCCGCACGGCTGGCGGGGGTGGAGACGCTGTACCGCATCGGCGGGGCGCAGGCGATTGCAGCGATGGCTTATGGCACCGAAACGATTGCCCCGGTGGACAAGATCACCGGACCGGGGAATGCGTGGGTCGCGGCAGCAAAGCGGCGGGTCTTTGGCCAGGTGGGGATCGACATGATCGCGGGGCCGTCAGAAGTGCTGGTGATCGCGGATGGGGATAACGACCCTGATTGGATCGCCCTGGACCTGCTGTCGCAGGCCGAGCATGACGCATCGGCGCAGAGCATTCTGATCACGACCGATGCGGCTCTGGGACACCGGGTCGTGGCGGCGGTGGACCGGATTTGCGCGACCCTGCCGCGTGCCGCGATTGCGGGGGCCAGCTGGGCCGCGAATGGCGCGGTGATTGTGGTTGACGATCTGGATCAGGCGGCGGTTCTGGCCAACCGGATCGCACCGGAACATCTGGAGATCATGACGGCAGACCCCGAGGGTCTGGCTGCGAGAATCCCTCATGCAGGCGCGATTTTCTTGGGGGCATGGACCCCGGAAGCCATCGGCGATTACGTGGGCGGGCCGAATCATGTGCTGCCCACGGCGCGCTCGGCGCGGTTTTCCAGCGGACTGTCGGTGCTGGATTTCGTGAAACGCACAACGATAGCGCGGATGACGCCAGGGGCGCTGACCGCCATCGGCCCGGCGGCAGAGCGGCTGGCCATCAGTGAAAGCCTGACGGCGCACGGTCTGTCAGTGCGGGCACGGCTGGACCGCTTGAACGGGGGGGGACAATGAACCGCCTGTGCCATGTGGAAATCGACGAACGCGGGCTGGTGCGGGCGACGCCGGAGATTGAGCAGGAGCGCCGGGTGGCCATCTTTGATCTGCTGGAGGACAACTCATTCGCCCTGCCGTCCCGCGCGGATCGTGCGGCCCCCGCCGGTCCGTACCGGTTGTCATTGGCGATCCGGGACGGGCGGCTGGTGTTTGACATCGCCAGCGAAGATGCGGCGCGCCTGAACGAATTCATTCTGTCACTGGGGCCGTTCCGGCAGGTGGTCAAGGACTACTTCCAGATATGCGAGTCCTATTTCGATGCCGTCAAACGTTTGCCGCCCTCACAGATCGAAGCGATCGACATGGCGCGGCGTGGCATTCACAACGAGGGCGCGCGGGTGTTGCAGGAGCGGCTGGCGGGCAAGGCGATTGTCGATATCGACACGGCGCGCCGTCTGTTCACGCTGATCTGCGTCTTGCACTGGGGGTAAGGTTTGGCCGATTTCCCCACATCCATCCTGTTTTGCTGCGACCATAACGCCGTGCGGTCGCCAATGGCGGAAGGGTTGATGAAGCGGATGTATGGCCAGCGGGCCTATGTCCAGTCCGCGGGCGTGCATAACGACATGGAGATTGACGGCTTTTCCATCGCGGTGTGCAAGGAAATGGGCATCGAGCTTGCCCGCCACCGCTCGCGGTCGTTTGATGAGATGCAGCAATGGGGCGATGATCTGGGCCAGTTCGACCTGATCGTGGCGCTGTCGCCGGGAAGCCAGCGCATGGCGCTGGAGCTGACGCGGTTCTACCATCTGAACGTGGAATACTGGCCGATCATCGACCCGACGGGCCTGGGTGAAGGGCGCGAGACAAAACTGTCCGCCTACCGGCAGGCACGCGATCAGATCAGGGACCGGATGCTGGCGCGGTTCGGAGCGCCGACGGAGGGGGTGTGACCATTCTGGCACCTTGCGCTGCCGGATTTCAGTGCACGCGCTTTGGAAGATCGTGTGAACGAAACGGCGATGGGCGCAGTGACCCGCGCAGCCACATTTTTCCCTTGAAACATGGCCTCAACAGGCGCATATCCCGGCCCGTGCCTGCGCCAAGTCGCGGGCTTGACGTGTTTTTGGAGAGACCATGGCCAAGGAAGACATTCTCGAATTCCCCGGTGTCGTCAAGGAACTCCTGCCGAACGCGACATTCAAGGTCGAACTCGATAATGGCCATGAACTGATCGCTGTGATGGCAGGCAAGATGCGCAAAAACCGCATCCGGGTTCTGGCGGGCGACAAGGTACAGGTGGAAATGACGCCTTACGACCTGTCGAAGGGCCGTATCAACTATCGTTTCAAGTAACTGACATTGCGGCTTATTCTGGGATCAGGCAGCCCGCGCCGGTTGGAGTTGCTGGCGCAGATCGGTGTTGTGCCGGATGCCGTCCTTCCCCCCGATATCAATGAAGACCCGACCCGTGACGAGTTGCCACGCCCGTATTGCGTGCGGCTGGCGCGCGAAAAGGTGCTGGCGGTGCAGGCCGGCCGCGATGACATCGTGATCTGTGCCGATACGACGGTGGCGCTGGGCCGCCGGATTTTGGGCAAGCCTGCGGATGCGGCGGAAGCCGCGGAATTTCTGGTGAAACTGGGCGGGCGGCGGCATCAGGTGATTACGGCCGTGGCCGTGCGGCGCGGCGAAACGGTCTGGCAGAAAGACAGCGTCAGTGCGGTCAGGATGAAGCGGCTGTCGGATGCAGAACTGAACGCCTACCTGGCCAGCGGTGAATGGCAGGGCAAGGCGGGCGGCTATGGCATACAGGGCCTTGCGGGTGCCTTTATCCCATGGATTTCAGGGTCATACACCGGCATCATGGGCCTGCCCATTGCGGAAACCGCTACACTGCTTGCCACTGCAGGCTATCCCGTCTGGAGGATCACATGAAGGGCCGCGTCGTCATTCTGGATGAAATCAATGGCTGTCAGGCTGCCGTGACGGTGGTGGACGGTCAACTGGTGGAGCTTTGCATCGACCCGGCGGATGACAGGCCGATGCCCGGCGCGATCTATCGCGCGGTGGCGGACCGCCCGATGAAAGGGCAGGGCGGGATTTTCGTCAAGCTGCCGCACGGGTCAGGGTTCTTGCGCCAGATCAGCGGGATCGCACCCGGCCAGCGCCTGCTGGTCCAGGTCAGCGGTCCGGCGGAAACGGGCAAGGCGACGCCGGTGACCACGCGCCTGTTGTTCAAAAGCCGTTTTGCCATCATCACGCCCGACGCACCGGGCCTGAACATTTCGCGCCGTATCCGGGATGAAGAGGTGCGGACGGAACTGCAGGCATTGGCCGAGACGCATATGGCGGGGGCGGCCGAAACGCTGGGCCTCATCTTGCGGTCGGCGTGCTGGGATGCCGAAGCTGACGCGGTGGCCGAAGATATCGCCGCGATGCGGGGGCTGGCCGAGGCGGTGCTGCTGGATACCGAGGGTGCGCCAGAGTTGCTGGTGGATGGCGCGGGGGCGCATGAGGTGGCGTTCCGCGATTGGCTGGACCCCGCTCCCGATGCGATGGAATCTGATGAGAACGCCTTTGCAAACAACGGTGTGCTGGAGTTGATTGACGCGCTGCGCACGCCGCGTGTGGATCTGGGCGAAGGCCATATGATGATCGAGCCGACACGCGCGCTGGTGGCGGTTGATGTGAACACGGGGGCCGATACCTCGCCCGCTGCGGCGCTGAAGGTGAACATCGCCGCCGCCCGCGACCTGCCGCGCCAGTTACGGCTGCGGGGGCTGGGCGGGCAGATGGTGATCGACTTTGCACCAATGCCGAAACGCGAGCGGGCCATTCTGGATCAGGTGATGAAAGCGGCGTTCAAGACGGAGGGTGAGATCAATCTGGCGGGCTGGACGACGCTGGGCCTGTATGAGCTGACCCGCAGGCGTGACCGGCTGCCCTTGGCGGAGCTGCTGCCGTGAGCTGCCCGATTTGCGGAAAACCTGTGGACACAAAGTACAGACCTTTTTGTTCGCGCCGCTGTTCGGATGTCGATCTGGCGCGCTGGCTGAACGGGTCCTACGCCATTCCGGTCAAGGACGAGGACGGCGACGCATCATCTGACGCCAACACCGAAACCCCGCCGCCGCACTGAAGTACATCACGAAACCGCGAACGCCGCTGCCGGGCGAAATGTGCAAACTGCATTCAGGTTTTTGCGCCAAAACCCTCTGGACAGCCTCGCGCGTGTGACGTATCACCCCGCCACCCGAAGGGGTTCAACGGTGCCCAGATAGCTCAGTTGGTAGAGCAGCGGATTGAAAATCCGCGTGTCGGCGGTTCAATTCCGTCTCTGGGCACCACTTTTACAAGAAAACAGACGGATATCAAAGTGGTACGGCGGTTGCAGACCGTCCGCCCCCCTACATTCCCGCCTTTGTTTTGGCGCTGGCTCTGGGGGCGGAGGTGTCAGCCTGCGCCTTGGCGCGGGATTGGTTCAGGTGGAACAGGCGGGACAGGATTTCATCCTCGGTCAGCTTTCCGGCCCGCCAATCGTCGCCCCAGCCGTATGCCCCGGCCACCGCTTCATCCAGCGCCTTATGGGCATGGTCCAGCCAGGCCGGGCGGGCGTTGTAGAGGTTGGTCAGGGTGCGCTTTTTCAGTTCCTTTTCGGCGGCGTCCGACA
>JAYSSN010000294.1:0-9103 GCA_043720555.1 Rhodobacterales bacterium
TGGCCCATCACCTTCTTGTTGATCCGCTCGTGCAGCAGCTTGGAGGTCACTTCGGCCTGAAACTTGTCATCGAACCACGCACAAAGCCTGCGTACCTCATAGCGCCCTTCCGCATCGCGGGGCATCAGGGGCGGGTTCGGCACGGACTCGTCCAGATACTCGCAGATCGCCTGGCTCTCCGACATCACCCGCGCATCAATCTTCAGTACGGGCACCTTGCCTGCCGGATTGCGGCGCAGAAACTCGGGCGAGGGGTCCCAATAGCGTTCCTCGATCAGTTCCACTTCCAGCTTCTTTTCCGCCAGAGTCAGGCGCACCTTGCGGCAGTAAGGTGAAAGAGCAAAATGGTAGAGCCGGATCATCGCTATCCCTCGTCAGGTTACACACCTCATTGCCGCGAAGGGGGCCGGAATTCAACCCAGACCGTTACTCGAAACACCCCGCCCGCCCATCCGCCGCGATGGTTTCGGCGCCGCTGATGATCTGGCCCGCCCGGCGACGCACGAATGGACCCGGATCTGCCGCATCGCGGGTTTTCGGGTCGGGCAGCACGGCGGCCAGCCTTGCCGACTGGCCCGGGGTCAGGTCACGCGCATCGACGCCAAAGGATCGCTGTGCCGCCGCCTGCACGCCAAACACCCCCTCATCAAATTCGGCGACATTCAGGTACACTTCAAGGATGCGCTGCTTTGACCAGATCAGTTCCACCACCGGAGTAATGGCTGCCTCCATTGCTTTGCGCAACCAGGACCGCCCGTGCCACAGGAACACGTTCTTGACCACCTGCTGGCTGATCGTTGATGCCCCCCGGTTGCCGCCCTGGTCAATGGCCGCCCGGATCGCTGTCATGTCAAAACCCCAGTGCAGGCAGAAATTCGCATCCTCTGCCGCCACCGCCGCGCGGCCCATCTCGGGCGCGATCTCATCCCAGTCGGCCCAGTCCTGCTGCACGCCGCCCAACCGCGCACGTTCCGACATCTGATAAAGGGTCGTCGGCGGATTGACAAAGCTGAACAGCACGATCAGCAGCAGAAAAAAACCGACGATTCCCGCCATCCCCCGGCCCAGCCACAGCGCGATCCGCCGCAGCGGCGCGCGCGCAGCCACAGCCTTCGCGCGCGATTTTCGCGCCCGTGGCTTTCGCGCCTTTGGGGTCTCGGTTTCGGTCATGCCCAGCGTTATGCGCGGCGCAGCGCAGCCGTCAACCCCGACCGCCGCCTAACTGATCCGAAGGCTGGCCAAGCGGCGCCATCTTTTCCACCAACGCCTTCAGCCGCGCTTCGGCGTCGAGCGACAACGATGTCTGGATCACCCGGCCTGTGGCGCGAAAGGCACCCAGCCGGTCAAGCACCTTGTCTGCTGTCATCTTGCGCACCAGCACGCACAGCGCCGATCCGCCCTTGTCCAGCGATTGGCCCACGCTGCGCATGAAATCATCGTTGATCCCGATGTCGGTCATCTTGCCCGCAATCGCCCCGGCCCCGGCGCCAACGGCCGCTCCGATCAATGGGTTGAGGAACAGCAGCCCCACAAACGCCCCCCAGAATCCGCCACCCAGGGCACCGGACGCGGTCAGGTTTACCGCCTGATGCAACTGCACCTCGCCACCATTTTCGCGGGTGACAATGACCACATCCTCCATCTCGATCAGGTATTCCTTTTGCAGCTTCAAAAGCTCGCCACGCAGCGAAAACGCCGTTGCCGCATCGGGAAAGGCGATGATGATCAGATCAGACATGGGAACGCTCCGAAAAAATGCGACATGTCGCGTTGGATGATCGTATTCAGCCGAATCTAACACATCCAAAGCGGTTTGAGAGGGGGTTAAAATATCGAATGTGCCTGTGGTGGCGTACTGCGCGGGGGCCACCCGCCAGAAAACGCGTGTCACGGATCAGCGCAGGCCGGGGTGTCCGTGATGGTCATTGCCCGGATATCAGCGCCGATCAATGGTGACCCTACGATTTCAGCCGTGCGGCGGGCCTGTCGGGATCACGGTCAATGACGGCCGATGCTGAGCCACATCTTCCGCTGTCTCGAACAGGCTTTCCAGGAAATACGCGGCCAGTTCCGCCCGCCCGGACAGGCCGGATTTGCGATAGACCGACTGCGCCTGCTGGCGGATTGTCGCCTCGGATGTATCGCGCGCGATTGCGATTTCCTTCAGCGATGCACCCTTCAGCATCAGCCCCGCCACATCGGTTTCGGCCACCGTCAGACGCCAGTGCTGAAACTGATCCTCGATCGCCTGACCCAGAGCCGCAATCTCGGCCCGCCGTTGCGCGCGCCATGCATCGCCCTGCGCCACTGACCGGGTCAGGTTATTGGTCAAGGCCGTCTGACTTTCGCGCAGATCGATCAGGCCATGGACCGTCCAGGCGACCGTACCCATCGCCCCCACGAGCATCAGCTTTTCCGCGACATCGAGGATGACTTCGGGCCATGGCGGGAATACCGGTTCGCGCAAAAGATCCATGGCACTCAGTCCAAAGATTACCACGGTAATCAGGCAGATCAGCAGGATCAGTCTTGTGTTGGGCATGATTGTCCCTGTGGTCAGTGTGTGCATGTTCAGCCCAGAATAGGCGCGCCGCCCCACGGGGCAATCCACCATGTGCGACAGGACGACGCCTCCTGCGTCAGGCGTATTTGCGGGCCGGGACATTGACCGCATCCTTCAGGGGCACCCGACAAACCCATGTAAGGACAATGCATCATGAACCGTTTGTGCATTACAATGCTTGGCGCAATGGCCGCCCCACTGGCCGCCCAAACCACCGATCCGACCCTGCCCGCTTTTGATGCCGCCAACTTTGCGGTACCCTTGGCGAACCCGTATTTTCCACTCGATCCTGGAACCAGCCATACCCTGAGCGGTACCCGCAACGGCGGTGACCCGGTGGTGGAACAGGTGGTCCTGACGGTCATGGGCGCTGGCCCCTTGATCCTGGGTGTGCCTACCGTCGTCATCATCGATGAGGCATTTGTGGGCGGCCTGCTGGTCGAGCGTACCTTTGACTACTACGCCAACGACAACGACGCAAACACCTGGTACTTTGGCGAAGACGTCACCAATTATCGCTACGATGCCGCAGGCACGCTGACCCGAACCGACACGAACTCGACCTGGCGTGCCGGGGTAAATGGTGCCGCGCCGGGCATTTCGGTGTCGGGAAAACCCCAGGTCGGGCTGGCCCTGTTTCAGGAACACGCCCCGGCGGATGAGGCGTTGGACTACGCCGAAATTCTGGCCATTGATCTGGAAATCACCGGCCCCGGCGGCACATTCCGGGATGTCATGCAAACCTTTGAATCCAGCACCGTCGAGCATGATCTGCGCGAGTTCAAATACTACGCGCCGGGCGTCGGCATGATCCGCGCGGACGAGGAACTGTCCGAAGCATTGGACAACCCCGCCATCATCGTCGAGTTGCAACCCTGATCGTCATGGATGCCGCGGGCAGGGGTGTCGCCCGCGGCATCCGTTCTTATTCCGCAGGCACGGCCTCGCGTTCATCGCTCAACGGGTGGGGGAGGTGCACCAGCATTTCCTTCGGGCAGACCTGCAGGAAATTGCGCCGCTCGCTGGCCCATTCGGCCAGAATTTGCCGCGCTTTCACGCTGCCCGTTTCTGCCGCGTGACGGTCCAGCAGTCCGCGAACCTGCGCCTCCCAGTGCGAATGACCGACCGCACAAGTGACAAGGCTTTCGCCGTTGATGAAATCTTCGGCAACCCCGTCGGGATCATACAGATATGCCATCCCGCCCGTCATGCCCGCGCCGAAGTTTGCCCCGATCCGCCCCAGGATCACCGCGACCCCGCCGGTCATGTATTCGCAGCCGTTCGACCCGCAGCCTTCCACGACCACCGACGCGCCCGAATTGCGCACGGCAAACCGCTCGCCCGCCCGCCCTGCGGCAAACAGATACCCGTCGGTCGCGCCATACAGCACCGTGTTGCCGATGATCGTATTCTCGGATGCCGTCAACGGCGATGCCATTTGCGGGCGCACCACGATCAGCCCGCCCGACAGGCCCTTGCCGACATAATCGTTGGCATCGCCCATCACCTCCAGCTTCAGCCCGCGCACCGCAAACGCGCCCAGCGACTGCCCCGCGTTCCCCATCAGCTTGACGGTCAGATGATCGGGCTGCAACGAATTGCGCATCCCGAACCGCTTTACGATATGGCTGGAAGCCCGCGTCCCGATGGTGCGGTGGGTGTTCCGCACCGCATAGGACAGCTGCATCTTCTCGCCATCCTCAAAGAACCGCGCGCCGTCCTTGACGATTTCCGCATCCAGCGTATCGGGCACCGCATTGCGCGGCTTGCTGCGATCGTAGGTGATCTTTTGCGACCCATCGACGGTAATCAGCAGCGGATTCAGGTCGAGGTCGTCCAGATTGGCGGCACCCCGGCTGACCTGTGTCAGCAAATCCGCCCGCCCGATGATCTCGTCAATCGACCGCGCGCCGATCGATGCCAGCAGTTCCCGCACCTCTTGCGCATAAAAGGTAATCAGGTTCACCACCTTGTCCGCCGTGCCTGTAAACTTCGCCCGCAACTCCGGGTTCTGCGTACACACGCCCACCGGGCAGGTGTTGCTCTGGCACTGGCGCACCATGATGCAGCCCATGGCGATCAGGGCCGCAGTGCCGATGCCGTATTCCTCGGCCCCCATCATCGCGGCCATGACGATATCGCGGCCCGTGCGCAGGCCACCATCCGTGCGCAGCGTCACCCGTTCGCGCAGGTTGTTCATCGCCAGCACCTGATGCGCCTCGGTCAACCCCATCTCCCACGGCAGGCCGGCGTATTTGATGGAGGTGCCCGGGCTGGCCCCGGTGCCGCCGTTGTGGCCCGAGATCAGGATGATGTCCGCTTTGGCCTTAGCCACACCCGCCGCAATGGTGCCCACGCCCGACTGGCTGACCAGTTTGACCGTCACCTTGGCGCGCGGGTTGATCTGCTTGAGATCATAGATCAGCTGGGCGAGGTCTTCGATCGAATAGATATCGTGGTGCGGCGGCGGGCTGATCAGCGTCACCCCCGGCGTGCTGTGCCGCAGCCGCGCGATCAGGGCCGTGACCTTCATCCCCGGCAACTGCCCGCCCTCGCCGGGCTTTGCACCTTGCGCGACCTTGATCTCCAACTCCTCACAGGCGTTCAGGTATTCGGCCGTGACGCCAAAGCGACCGGATGCCACCTGCTTGATCTTGGCCGACGGGTTGTCGCCGTTCGCCTCGGGCGTGAAATGCGCGGGGTCTTCGCCGCCCTCGCCGGAATCGCTTTTCGCCCCGATCCGGTTCATCGCCACGTTCAGCGTCTTGTGCGCTTCGGGCCCAAGCGCGCCCAACGACATGCCGGGCGTCACGAACCGTTTGCGGATCGAGGTAATGCTTTCCACCTCTTCAATTGGCACCGGCTTACCCAATGCCTTGATATCCAGCAGATCGCGGATGTGGATCGGCGGGTTTGCCCGCATCGCCGCACTGTATTGCTTCCACAGATCGTAACTCGCCCGGTCGCAGGCCGATTGCAGCATGTGCATGGTCTGCGCTTCCCAAGCGTGCTTTTCGCCTGAACGCCGCGCCTTGTAAAACCCGCCGATCGGCAAGACGTCGGTGCCGCCCAGCCAGCCCTTGGCGTGAACTTCTTCCAGCTTTTGCTCGATCCCCGAAACCCCGATCCCGGAAATCCGGCTTTGCATGCCGGGGAAGTATTCCGCCACCATCGCACGGCTTAGCCCCACCGCCTCAAAGTTCAGCCCGCCGCGATAGGACGAGACAACCGAGATCCCCATCTTCGACATGATCTTCAAGAGGCCCGCGTCAATCGCATCGCGGTAGCGGCGCATCGCATCGGTCAGGCTGCCGTCAATCAGCCCCCGCCCGATCCGGTCCGCAATCGAATCCTGTGCCAGATATGCGTTCACCGTAGTTGCCCCGCAGCCGATCAGGACCGCGAAATAATGGGGGTCGATGCACTCTGCACTCCGCACGTTCACCGAACAGAAGGTCCGCAACCCTTTCCGCGTCAGCCCGCTATGCACCGCTGATGTCGCAAGGATCATCGGCATCGGCACCTTTTCGGGCCCCTGATACTCGTCGGTCAGCACCAGATGCCCGGCACCGGAACGCACGGCATCCTCGGCCTCGGCCCTGATCCGCTCCAGCCCCTGGCGCAGGTCGTCCAGCCCCGCCCCGACTGCAAAGGTGCAGTCGATGAACGCCACCTGCGCGCCGAACTTTTCCACCATCACGCCGAATTCGGCATTCGCAATGAACGGGCTTTCCAGCACCAGAATCTCGGCTTGCGAGCTGTTTTCGTCCAAAACGTTCTTCAGATTCCCGAAGCGGGTCTTCAGGCTCATTACCCGGCCTTCACGCAAGCTGTCGATCGGCGGGTTGGTGACCTGGCTGAAGTTTTGCCGGAAGAAATGGCTCAGGGGCCGATAGATCGACGACAGCACCGCGGCAGGTGTATCATCGCCCATCGAGGCGATCATCTCCTTGCCGTCCTCGGCCATTGGCGCCAGAACCTGTTCCAGCTCTTCAATCGTGTAACCCGCCGCGATCTGGCGGCGGCGCAGGTCGGCGCCCGAAAACAGCGCCGTTTCCGGCACGTCGCGCAAAAGGCTGTTCAGGTCGACAACCTTTTCAATCCATTCGGAATACGGCTGGCTTGCGGCCAGTCTGTCCTTCATCGCCGTGTCATGGTACAGCTTGCCCTCGGCCATATCGACGGCAATCATCTGCCCCGGCCCCAGCGCGCCCTTCTCGCGGATCGTGGTTTCATCGACCGGCACCATGCCCGCCTCGGACCCCGCGATCAGCAGCCCGTCGCCTGTGACCACATAGCGCATCGGGCGCAGACCGTTCCGGTCCAGACCGCCGCAAACCCAGCGCCCGTCCGTCATCGCCAGCGCCGCCGGCCCGTCCCACGGCTCCATCACCGCATTGCAATAGGCATACATATCGGCCCACGCCTGCGGCATGTCGGTCGTGGCCTTGCTCCACGCCTCGGGCACCAGCATGGTTTTCGCCATCGGCGCCGACCGCCCCGACCGCACCATCACCTCGAACACCGCATCCAGAGCACCGCTGTCCGACGTCCCCGACGGTATGATCGGCTTGATATCCTCTGCTGCCTCGCCAAAGTTGTTGGATGCCATGCGAATTTCATGGGACTTCATCCAGTTGATGTTGCCCTTCAGCGTGTTGATCTCGCCGTTATGGGCCAGCATGCGGAACGGCTGGGCCAGCCACCACTGCGGGAACGTATTGGTGGAATAGCGCTGGTGGTAAATTGCAAACGCGGATTCAAACCGGTCATCCATCAGATCCGGGTAGAACACTGCCACCTGTTCGGCCAGCATCATGCCCTTGTAAATGATGCTGCGGCACGACAGCGAACAGACGTACATCCCCTGAATCTGCGCCGCCAGCGCCGCCTTCTCGATCCGCCGCCGGATAATATACAACTCGCGCTCAAACGCCTCGGCGTCAATGTCCTTGTCGCAGCGGATCAGGATCTGCTCAATCTCGGGCCGCGTTGCATTGGCCTTGTCGCCCAGCACCGACACATCCACCGGCACATGCCGCCAGCCATAGATGTAGTGCCCCATCCGCAGCACTTCGGATTCCACGATGGTCCGGCAGTGTTCTTGTGCCCCGAAATCGGTGCGCGGCAGGAACACCTGCCCGACCGCAATCAGCTTGTGGGTGTCCGGCTCGTGCCCGGTACGGCGGATCACGTCGTAAAAGAACTTGACCGGGATCTGCACATGGATCCCCGCGCCGTCGCCGGTCTTGCCGTCGGCATCGACCGCCCCCCGGTGCCACACCGCGCGCAGCGCGTTGATGCCCTGCTCGACGACCCGGCGCGACGGCTTGCCACTGATCGCCACCACCAAGCCCACGCCGCAGGACGCATGTTCGTCCTCGGTCCGGTATAGAGAACGTTCGTTCATGAAGGCGCGCTTTGCCTCTTCGGCCTTCACCCAGGCTTCATCGTGGTTCGTCATGGCTCAACCCTCCTTGACTGGGTTTGATGGGTCCGGCACCACCGGATCGACGGGGTCGCAGTTGATTACTGAATTATGGGTCATGAATTTTGATCTGCCCGAAAAAGTCCGGACGTCGGGGTCTGAAGTGTGCTTTTTCATCATTGCTTGCCCTTCCCCATCAGATATTGGATCGCGTCGCGGTACACCTCGGCGGGGCCGATCTCCCAGACGCTGGCCTCGCCCAGATCCCACATCTCGCGCCAGTCGATGTATTTCTTCTGGAAATTTCCCAGTTCCAGGTCGAACGGCACAAGTTGCTGGAACGGTTCGGCCAGCAGCGTCGACAGATAGAACGGCGCGTGCCCGATGAAGGGCATCCCGTCGCGCAGCGAGGTCAGGATCGTGCTGACCACCGGTTCCTGCAGGTTGCCCGACAGATCCTGCGGCTCGTCGATCCGGCCCACCCACAGGCGGACCGGCCTTAGGCCCTTGGCCGACCCAAAGCTGTAATAGGTCCGTTCGTCGATCAGCCTAATCCCGGACACGGATCAACCCCTCTGGTGCCCTCGACTGTGGCAGCGACGACAGCACGGCATCGCATTCATACAGCGGATCGGTCGCGGAAAACCCCTTCTCGCCCGGAAACACGAACTGCACCGGGCTGCCATCGATCGGCACATATTCGCCCGCGCCGCCGTCCCACTGGCTGGGACCGGCAAAGAAATTGCGCCAGTCGGGGTGGATGTATTCGTTGCCCTTCGAGCGGCGTAGCAGGTTGCCGTCGACGTCCTGTTCCTCGAACTCGAACTCGGTCTGCTGCAGGGTGATGCCGTCGATCACCATCGATCTGCCGGTCAGCTTGTCGAACCCGCGCACCCGGCTTTGGCGTCCGTCATCCTTGGTCAGGTTGAAGGCAAAGGTGTCGATGCCGCCCAAGAGGTCACTGAAACTGGCCGGATCCTCGGGGTTGGCGTCCAGCGTCTGCTTCACCGTGGGGAACAGGTCATAGCTTTCGACCCACTGCGATTCGGCGTCGATCCGGCTGACAAAGAACATCCCGTCCTGATCGAAATCCGCGCGCCACTGATCGCCGG
>JAYSSN010000295.1:0-3467 GCA_043720555.1 Rhodobacterales bacterium
CCGACGGCCCCAGAAGCGAAAAGAACTCGCCCGCCCGGATCGTCGCCGAAATCCCGCGCAGGGCGTGGTAATCGCCGTAGTATTTATGGACATCCCGGAATTCGATCATGGTCTGGTTTTCGGGTGTCACACGAAGCCTCCGGTCATCTGGCCACCGGTGCGGGCAATGCCGCGGCGGCGGAAGTATTCAGCAATGATCAGCAGAATGATCGACAGGACGACCAGACAGGTGCCAAGCGCCAGCATCGACGGCACCTTTGCCGGAAACCGGAACTGCCCGAAGATATAGACCGAAAGCACCGGATTGCTGCCGCCAAGGAAGTAGCCGATGATGAATTCATCAAGGCTGATGGTAAAGCAGATGAGGAAAGACGAGATGATTCCGGGCATGACCAGCGGCAGGATGATCAACCGGAAGGTCGACGCCGGGGTTTCCCCCAGATCATAGGCGGCTTCTTCCAGCGACCGGTCCAGCGTCTGGAAGGTCGAGGTCAGGATGGCCACCGCGAACGGCGTGCAAACCAGGACGTGCCCGAGGATGATGGTGAATATCGACAGCGGGATGCCGATCGCCAGAAGCACCACCAGAAGCGACATCGCCATGATCATTTCGGGCAGCACCATGGGCAGCATGATCAGTCCCAGTATCCCGGTCTTGCCGCGAAAGCTGTAGCGGGTGGTGGCGCGGGCGGCAAAGATGCCCAAAAGCGTGGACAGCGACGCCGTAGCCACCGCGATGATGAGGCTGTTTTGCAGGGACTGGCCCAGGTTCGGGTCATTCCACATTTCGGCAAACCAGTTGGTGGTAAAGCCGGACAGCGGAAAAGACGGGATTTTGTTATCGTTGAAGGCAAAGATCGGCAGCAGGAAGATCGGCGCATATAGCACCAGCAGATACAGGACCGCGTAGGCGAAAAGACCCGGAGATTTCATTTCTGGCCCCGCAGGAAGCGCCGGTTCAGCAACAGGAAGATGATGCTGACCGCCGCCACGATCAGCATGGCCGTGACCGCGATGGCCGAGCCCACCGCGCGGTCGTTCTGTTTCAGCATCTTGCCTTCGATCAGGTTGGCAATCATCGGAATCTTGCCGCCGCCGATCAGATCCGGCGTCACATAGTCACCGATTGTCGGGATGAACACGATCAGCACCGCCGCGATCACCCCCGGCATGGTCAGGGGCAGCGTCACCCGCAAAAACGTCATCAGCCGGCTTTCGCCCAGATCCTGCCCGGCCTCCAAGAGCGACCGGTCCACCTTTTCCAGGCTCACGAAAATCGGCAGCACCGCGAACGGCGCATAGGCGTGGCTGAGCGTGATGATCATCGCAAGAATGCCGTGCGACAGGATGTTCACCGGCTGGTCGGTCAGCCCGATCCCGATCAGCGCGCTGTCGACAATGCCCTCATAGCCAAGGATCGTCCGCCACAGCGACACCCGGATCACGTAGCTGGTCCAGAACGGAATGGTGATCAGGAACAGCCACAGCGCCTTCTTCGACGGGCTGACATGGAAGCTGACGAAATAGGCAATCGGATAGGCCAGCACCACTGTCACCAGCGTCACCAGCAAGGACACATACAGCGACCGCAGCATCACCGCCTGATACACCGGCTTCTGGAACAGCTCGGCGAAATTGGCCAGCGTGAATGGCAGCCCGACCTCGCCCTTGCCCCCGGTCAGCACCGAATACAACAGCACCGTCGCCAAGGGCGCCGCCAGCAACAAAACCGCATAGACCGCCGGGGGCGAGATCAGAAGCCAGCCGGTCCTGGCCTCTTTCCACTGCGACTGCGCCATGTCGTCCCCAGTCTCCCCCTGACGTGTCGGCCGCACTCCTGGCAGCGGGCTGTTTGATCAAAACTAGACCGGTTGCCCGCCGCAAGGCAAGGGGGCCTCGCAGCGCGGCGCGGATCGACCGGCACGCCACCAAGCGGTGCAGTCAGCCCGCCACGCGCTCGATCGCGATCGCCCGCTTTTTCAGCTCGTCATAAAGCGTCGGCACCACCCGCAGGCTGCCCACCGCCACGCGCAAGGCATCGGAAATCCGCGCTTCCGACGGGGCATCGCTGGCCACCCGCCAGACCATGCGCCGGGTGACGCCGTCATCATAGACGATCTCGGTGGCCCCGGCCCGCGTCTTGCGCCAGCCAAGGAAATCCGCGCCGCCATGCGGTGCGTGAAACGTCGTCTGCTGTCCCATTTTTCGGGCTCTCTTGTTCTTGCCTGCTCTGCGCCGAATCCTGAGCCATCACCGGGGCATCGGTCAACCACACAATCTGGTGATATCGCGTGAGCGAGTCCTATTGGCCACAGCTCGGCTTATGCGGACAAATCCGACGGCGGCTTTGCCAGCAGCTCCGCCAGCACCCGCGCCGCCCGCTCGAACCCCTCGCGCGGAATGCCTCCGGCGATGGCGATGCGCACCGCCGAAGGCGCGCGGCCGTGGATCAGCGCATATTCGTCCGCCGGCCGCACCAGCACACCCCGCGCCTCCGCCATCCGCGCAAAGGTCGAGGCCCGCCACCCCGACGGCAGCCGCAGCCAGACAAACGGCACCCCCGGCTGCCAGCCAAGGTCATAGGCCCCCAGGTGATTGACCAGAATCTGCAGCCGCTCGCCGAACTCGGCCTGCACCCGGGCCCGGATCGCCGCCGCCGATCCCGACCGGAACAGATGCAGGCACAGATCGGCCACCGGCCGCGACAGCGCAAAGAACCCGTGCTGCGCGGTCAGCCGCCCCGCTTCGCCCATTCCCGCCGGGCAGATCACATAGCCGAACCGCAGCGCCGCCGAGATGGTCTTCGACAGGCTGCCCACCAGCCAGACCCGCTCCGGCGCCAGCGCCCGCACCGAGGGGATCGTGCTTTCCGCCACCGAATAGCAGTCATCCTCCAGAACCTGCAGATCATACGCCCGTGCAATCTCGGCAATCTGTTGCCGCCGCCTGACCGGCATCCGCCCCGTCGTCGGGTTCTGCGCCTCCGAGGTCAGGCACAGCACCTGCGCCCCGTGCCGCCGGCACGCCGCCTCCAGCGCCTCCGGCACCACGCCTTCGGCGTCGATCTCCACCGGCACCACTTCGGCGCGCGCCGCCCGCGCGGCATAGCGAAACCCCGGATAGGCCAGCTCCTCGATCAGCACCACCGGCCGCTCGCCCCGGAGGCAGCAGTCGAAGATGAGGTGGATCGCGTTCTGCCCGCCATGCGTCAGCGCCACGTCATCGGGTCCGACCGGTCCCAGGATCCGGTCGCCCAGCCAGGTCACGATCTCGGCGCGCAACGCCGCCTCGCCCGACTGGCTGGTGTAATCGAGCCAGCCGTGATCCGTCTGGTCCGCCATGTCCAGAAGGGCGGCGCGGAACGCCTCGCGCTGGCCCATTTCCGGCACCTGCGGCGGGCGCAGGTCGATCAGCCCGGTGCCGGCCTCCGCCAGCCGCTCGGTGAACAAGGCCTGTGTCGGCCCCAG
>JAYSSN010000296.1:0-3465 GCA_043720555.1 Rhodobacterales bacterium
TCGTATGAAAATTGAGGTACTTTGTCAATTATTCCAGCGCCGAGCGCTTCGATGCAGCACCAGTGAACTGCCGCACAAGAGCTGCAGTTCTGCAACGAAACTCCAAAATACAAAGGCCGTTCCCGTTGTTCTACTTCTTGTATTTTCGCTGCTACGTTCTTTACTTGTCTATCGTCGTGCGACCAACCTCGCACCGGCGGTGGCTGACATCAGGGCGGCGGAGCATGTGTCGCTGCGGGCATCGCAGTGGAGCTCAACGCGCGCGGGATGCTGACGCGGCGGGGTGGAAAGTGGCAAGTGTCAAATGTGGGGAATTTGTTGGGGCGAATTGCTGTACGAGTTTGAGCGGCCCGCCGGTGAAGGTGACCGAGTCGGCACGGCGTTGGCAACGGGTCATGCAGCGTTTCCGACACATGTGATATCTGCGGACGTTTGTCGCTGTTCACGCATCCGTGAAGAACCTTTCAATCTTGAACGCCACCACGGCAGCCTGGATAACGTCAAAACGAACCGGACCGACGCACTCGGCTAGTGTCGTCAAATCATGGCGGCCTCAGGCTGGCCAAGTTTGGGCAAACTGAACTGGTTCGCATTGGTCTGACAGCACCGATGCGCCGCCTTGGCCAATCCAACGTGGTCACGATCAGGTTAGTTTGCCGCGAGAGGTGATCTCGGCGAACTCTTCAACCCGCGTCCCGCGGATCAGGTAAACACGGTCAAACAGATTGGTAACGACGCAAGCGTGATTGGGGATCACCCGCACCCGTTCGCCAATCTTGGGCCGTTCTGTGCAGGCGCTGAGATCAACGATGCCATGTTCTTCGTTGAGACCAGTGATGACGGCATCCGGGTAGGCCGTGATGCGGCCGTGGCCGCCTTGGGGGGCGGGGTCTGCTGCCAAAGCCTTAGACCCGGCGTCGAGGATGGCGCGGTTCGGGGTCGGGCGGCTGACCACGGTGGCCAGAACGGTCAGGGCGCAGTCCTCCCAAGTGCCATGACCCCAACCCACCTGCATGCGGTCGTTGTAGATATAGGTTCCGGGCCGGTGTTCAGTGGCAAGGGTAACTTCGGCGGCCCGCGCCATGTCGGGCGTACCGCCGCTAGAGACAACCGGGGGTGGCAGATTGGCTTTGGTCAGCGCGGCAACGGATGCAGCGAGCCAGGCTTGCGTTTCCGCAATGCAGCCGCGCTTGGGATAGATCATTAGGCCACCGAATCGCAGGCCGGTGCTGGCTGCGATGGCGCGGGCGAGTTCAACCGCCTCTTCGGCGGTCTGAACACCGCACCGACCGGCGCCGGTGTCGCATTCAACCAGAACTGTCAGCGGGTGCGACGGGTCAGTAAGGATACGGGCGTAGCCTGCGAGAGTTACAAGGCTGTCGGTCGTGACACTCAGGGTCACGCGGCCATGAAGTGCCTTGAGGCGAGCGAGTTTGCGCTCTCCCAGAATGTTGTAGGGCAGAAAGATATCGCTCACGCCGCCATCGGCCATTGCCTCTGCCTCTCCCAGTTTTTGCGCCGTGATGCCGATGGCACCGAGTGCCATCTGCGCGAGCGCGAAACGCGGCAGTTTGTGGGTCTTGACGTGTGGGCGCAGCTTCAGGCCGTGGCTGTCAGCGTAGTCCTGTGCCGCTTTGAGGTTACGCTCGACAATGCCGAGGTCGATCAGAACAGCGGGGGTCTCGATGTCGTCGATATGCATGGTGGACTCCTTATCGGGAGAGTGACATTGAAGGGTTTCGGGGGAAAGGGGGCTCTTGGCGCAGCTGCCCGGTGCCAGCACCCGGGGCGACTCTTGCTGGCCGGGCAGGTCAGCGCGGCTGGATCGCGTCGAGAAAGGGCAAGTTGCCCGCCATCAGCCCGCAATCTACCGTCAGGCTGGTGCCAGTAATGCCGCTGGCGGCGGGTGAGGCGAGGAACAGCACCGCATTGGCGACTTCGTCCGGCGTGACAATGCGCCCCAAAGGGTACAGGGCTGACAGGCGATCCATCACGGTCGGATCAGCGGCAAGGCGGTAAACCCAGGCGGCGGTGCGGACCGAGGCGGGTATGACGGCATTGGCGCGGATGCCGTACTTGCCTTCTTCGACCGCGAGGCCGCGCATCCAGGCCAGAAGAGCGGCTTTGGCGGCGGAATAGGCCGGGTTGCCATGGTGGGTAAGGGCATTGACCGAGGCCAAGAACACAAAGGCCCGATTGCCGCTCCCGGCCCGCATGGCAGGCAAAAGCGCATGAGTCAGGTGGGCGGCACCCGTGAAATTGGCATCCATCTCGGCGTCGATGCCTTCGGGCGTGGTCAGATCGAACGTGTCCTGCCGGGTCCAGCCAGCGTTGGAAATGACAATGGCGGGCGGGCCGTTGGCAATGATCGATTTCGCCGCAGTGGCAATGGACTTCGCGTCGCGCAGGTCAAAGAAGTGGCGTTCGGCGATGTGGGCTGCCGACAAGTCTGCCCCAACAACATCGCAGGCAATGATTTTGGCACCAAGCGCGGCAAGGCGGGCCGTCAGCGCTGTGCCGATACCACCGCCAGCGCCGGTGATGAGCACGCGGCTGCCTTCAAAGTTGATCATGAGATTGTCCTTGCGTTTGCGGGGCAGCGCGGCACGATGCGGGCGAAGCGGAGGAGTGGAGCAATGACAAGGGAACATTTCGGAACATCGCACGTGCCTTTGTCGCCTGCTGTCCGGGCCGGGGACTTCGTTTTTGTATCAGGGCAGGTGCCGGTTGTTAACGGCAAAGTCGTGGAAGGCGGAATTGCCGCCGAGACCCGGGCGGTTCTGGAAAATGTGCGCAAATGCCTTGAAATGGCTGGGTGCGGGTTGGCGGATGTGGTGAAAACCACGGTCTGGCTGCGTGACCGCGACGACTTCCCCGCCTTCAATGCGGAATATTCAACGTTCTTTCCAGTCAAGCCACCGGCGCGGTCAACCGCCGAGTCGCGGCTGATGATCGATATCGCGGTTGAAATCGAAGTCATCGCCTACAAACCGGTCACATAGGGTTGGGGCGGCGCATAGACCGGGGTCGCGATACCCTCCATCCTTGCCTTGAGTTGCAACGCGACAAAGCGCGAATAGAACCGCGACAGAGCAAGGTTGCCGCCGTGGTACCACAGGTTGGAAACGGCCGTCGGCTTCCACATGTTGCGCGGCTCTCCCTGCCAGGGGCCGGGGTCACCCCTGATGCCGGACCCAAGGCCCCAGCAGGGGCCGGTGGCATCTGCTGCCTGCCGTGACACGACGGATGCCACGGATTCGTTCATCGACTGATATCCGGTACAGGCAATGACAACATCCGCTTCGACCTTGCGGCCATCGGTCAGGCGCAGCCCCTCTGGGGTCATGCCGGCCACGCCCGCACCGGACAGGACCCTGATCTCGCCCTTTGCGATCAGCTCCGAAGCGCCGACATCGATGTAATAGCCAGAGGCGGTCCGCATCGCCTGCATCATCAGTCCGCTGT
>JAYSSN010000297.1:0-3465 GCA_043720555.1 Rhodobacterales bacterium
CAACCCGGGTGAGGAGTTCATCTA
Source organism: Rhodobacterales bacterium (assembly GCA_043720555.1). GTDB lineage: Bacteria > Pseudomonadota > Alphaproteobacteria > Rhodobacterales > Rhodobacteraceae > JAAFHS01. Next base: position 25 of record JAYSSN010000297.1, read on the forward strand.
TGAATTCGACGCCAAGCCCTTTGGCTGCCACCTGTACCATTGCCACGCGCTGCCGCTGAAACGGCACATGCACAAGGGCATGTACGGGCTGTTCGTGATCGACCCTGATCCCGTGCTGCACCCCGAAAATGCTGCCGTTGCCGCCTCGCGCCTGCTGGGCACGCCCGAGAATGCCAACTGGCAGGAACTGGCGATGGTGATGAACGCGTTCGACACCAATTTCGATGGCGGCAACGAGGTCTATGCCGTGAACAGCATCGCCCATGCCTACATGCGCGCGCCGATCGTGATCGACAAATCCCGCCCCGTGCGGGTGTATCTGGTCAACGTGACCGAGTTTGACCCGATCAACTCGTTCCACCTGCACGCGAATTTCTTCAACTACTTCGACACTGGCACAACGCTGACGCCCACGCTGCAGACGGTCGATCTGATTACCCAATGTCAGGCACAGCGCGGCATCCTTGAATTCAGCTTCGCTGAACATGAGGCAGGCATGTACATGTTCCACGCCCACCAGTCCGAATTTACCGAGCTTGGCTGGGTCGGCCATTTCGACGTGCAGGAGCCGGGCGTATGAGCGAACAATCCACCTCCACCCGTTCGCCTTTGTCGCGCCTTGCGCTGGTGCTGGTGCCCCTGGCGCTGATGCTGGTGTCCTTTGTCTGGATCGCCTCGCTGGACCCGCTTCGCAGCTTCAACAACGGTGCCCCGCCGGTCGAGGCGCTGACGGTGGAACGCTCTGTGCTGGACGCGACCGGCATCGCCCTGCTGGTGCGGGCCGGCGGTTCTGACCCCATGATCATCGCACAGGTCGCGGTGGACGATGCCTACTGGACTTTTGCGCAAGACCCCGCAGGCCCGATTGCGCGGGGCGATACCGCGTGGATCAGGATCCCCTACCCCTGGGTGCAGGGCGAGGCGCATCTGGTCAACATGCTGTCGAACACCGGAACGGCATTTGAGCATGAGATCGCCGTCGCTCTGCCGACACCCAAGGCCACCTCCAGCCAGCTGGGCTCACAGGCGATTGTCGGGGCCATCGTGGGGCTGCTGCCGGTCGCGCTTGGGCTGATGTTCTTTCCCGCAATGCGCGGTGTGGGCCGGTCAGGCATGAACTTTTTGCTGGCGCTGACCGTGGGATTGCTGGCCTTCCTGCTGATCGACATGACCGGCGAGGCGCTGGAACTGGCCGCCTCTGCCGCGGCACTGTTCCAGGGGCCCGCGATGGTCTGGCTGTCGGCGCTGGCCAGTTTCCTTCTGTTGATGGCCATTGGTCGCTGGCGCGGCGCCCCGGCGGGGATTGCGCTTGCCTTCTACATCGCGCTTGGCATCGGCCTGCACAACTTTGGCGAAGGGCTGGCGATTGGCGCGTCCTTCGCCGCAGGATCGGCAGGGCTTGGCACCTTCCTTGTGCTTGGGTTTGCGCTGCACAATGTCACCGAAGGCATCGGCATCGCTGCCCCGATGCTGAAAGCGAAACCGCCCTTGTGGATCTTCCCGGCCCTGACCCTGCTGGCCGGTGGGCCTGCAGTTCTGGGCATCTGGACCGGCAGCCTTGCCTATGCACCGCAATGGTCGGCGCTGGCGCTGGCAATCGGGGCGGGGGCGATCCTGCAAGTGATCGTCGAGGTCACATCCTACATGATGCGCCAGAACCCGGACCGGCAGGCGGCGCTGTTCTCGCCTGCCGTGATGGGCGGCTTTCTGGCAGGCATCGGCTTCATGTATGTGACGGCGGCCTTCATCAAGATCTGACCGCGTCACGCCGCGCGGGGGGCGAACAGGATCACGGCAGCACCGGCCAGCATGATCACCCCGCCGGTCAGATCCCAGCGGTCGGGGCGCTGGCCTTCAGCCAGCCACAGCCAGAACAGCGACGCACAGACGTAGACCCCGCCATAGGCCGCATAGGACCGGCCCGCAAAGTCCGCATCCACCCGCGTCAGCGCCCAGGCAAACGCGGCAAGCGCCACCATCCCCGGTATCAGCCACAGCGGCGACCGGTCGAGCCGCAGCCATGCCCAGAACGCAAAGCACCCGGCAATTTCGGCCAGAGCGGCAAAGGCGTAAAGTCCGAGCGTCGGCAACGCGGTCATTCTGATACTTCGGCCAGTTCGCGACCATGGTCGGTGGTGCAATGCGCGTGATTGCCAAGGCATTCGATCACCCGGCAATCTGCCACGCATCCACCTGCGCATTGCGCGATCATGCGTTCGAGTTCGGATTTCAACGCCATAAGCCGCGCAATCCGCCCTTCAACCGCAAGAAGCTGTGTCCTGGCGATGCCGTCCACCGCAGCACAGGACTGATCGGGACGATCCGACATCCCGAGCAGATCTCGGATCGCCTCCAGCGGAAATCCAAGGTCGCGGGCATGGCGGATGAACGCCAGCCGCTCGCCTGCCGTGGAGGTGTAGAGCCGCTGATTGCCGGCCGACCGCTCAGGCGCACCCAGCAAACCGATCTGCTCGTAATAGCGGATGGTCGGCACCTTGACGCCAGCGGCCTCACTCAACTTTCCGATGCTCAGCATGAAAAACCTCTTGAACCTCTAGTTGCTAGAGAGGTTATACCCCCGATTCGATCGAGACAAGCGCCGGCCTGTTGGGCGGTGGAAAGGGTTGTGATGAGCGCGAATGACACCGCCGAACGCTGTGACTGGACCGTCACAGGCATGGATTGCGCCAGTTGCGCGGCCAGGATCACCACAGCCCTGAACCGGCTGCCGGGGGTTGGGGACGTGCAGGTCGGCGTGATGTCGGAACGGCTGACGCTCACTCTTGACGCCAGCCGCACCCCGCGCGAAACGGTGGAAGCAACGGTGAAAAAGCTGGGCTTCGGCATCGCGCCCAAAGGGTCGCCGGTTGCTCGAAAGAAGGCATTCGTGATGCCGGAGGACGATAGCACGGCTGGTCACGATCAAGTTCAGGCGTCGGCTGCTACCGCAGCCGCCACGAACTCAACCCCAGCCGCACCCAAAACAAACGTCACCTCAGATCCCGGCCATGGCGATCCGGGCCATAGCCATGCCTCAGATCCCGAAGACCGCGACAGGCGCTGGTTTCAGACATCCAAGGGCAAACTGGTGATCGGCACGGGCATTTTGTTGGCTGCGGCTTGGGCAGTCAAGCTGTTCGGCTCGGAGACGCTGGCCAACTACGCCTTTATCGCCGCCTGCGTCATCGGGGTGGCCCCGGTCGCAGTTCGTGCCTTTGCTGCCCTGCGCGCCGGTATCCCCTTCACCATCGAGGCGCTGATGACCATCGCTGCCATCGGCGCGCTGTTCATCGGGGCTGCCGAAGAAGCAGCACTTGTGGTGTTCCTGTTTGCCGTGGGCGAAGTGCTGGAGAGTGTGGCCGCCGACAAGGCGCGCGCGTCGATCCGCGCTTTGGCCGATCTGGTGCCGAAAACCGCGATCCTTGAGGAGAACGGTGCGAC
>JAYSSN010000298.1:0-3463 GCA_043720555.1 Rhodobacterales bacterium
CTGATCGACCGCAACACCACGATCCCGACCAAAAAGTCGCAGATCTTCTCGACTGCGGAAGATAACCAGAACGCCGTCACCATCCGCTGCTTTCAGGGCGAACGTGAAATGGCCGCCGACAACAAGATGCTCGGCCAGTTCAATCTGGAACATATCCCGCCCGCCCCGCGCGGCATGCCCCAGATCGAAGTGACCTTCGACATCGACGCCAACGGCATCGTGTCGGTCGGCGCCAAGGACAAAGGCACGGGCAAAGCCCAGCAGATCACCATTCAGGCCTCGGGCGGTCTGTCGGATGAAGACATCGAAAAGATGGTGCGCGACGCCGAAGCCAACGCCGAAGGCGACAAGGCCCGCCGCGAACTGGTCGAGACCCGCAACCAGGCCGAAAGCCTGCTGCATTCGACCAAGAAGTCCATCGAAGAACATGGCGACAAGGTCGATCCCTCGACGGTTGAGGCGATTGAACTTGCCATGGGCGCACTGGAAGACACGCTGAAATCGGACGACGCCGGCAAGATCAAAGGTGGCATCCAGAACGTCACCGAAGCCGCCATGCGCTTGGGTGAAGCCATCTACAAAGCCTCGGCTTCCGAGGCCAGCGATGACGGCGACAATCCCCGCGACGTGGATGACGATATTGTCGACGCCGACTTCGAAGACCTTGGCGAAAAGAAGCGGAAGTAACACCGCTGAGCCGGATACCAGGGGCGGCCCGGAAACGGGCTGCCCCAGCCGGTTCCAGATGTAAGGTTTGCCATGGCAAAGCGTGACTACTATGACATTCTCGGCGTGGCTCGCGGTTCGTCTGCTGACGAGCTGAAAAAGGCGTATCGGGCCAAGGCGAAAGAACTTCACCCCGACCGTAACACCAAGGACCCGACGGCCGAGTCGCAGTTCAAAGAGGTGAACGAGGCGTATGACGTCCTGAAAGACGACACCAAGAAAGCCGCATACGACCGTTACGGCCACGCCGCCTTTGAAGGCGGCAATGGCGGCGGGCAGCGTGGTGGCTTTCAGCAGGGCGATTTCGCCTCGTCCTTCTCGGACGTGTTTGAAGACCTGTTTGGCGATTTCATGGGCGGGCGTGGGGGCGGTCAGGCGCGGTCGCGGGCACAGCGCGGATCTGACCTGCGCTATAACCTGCGTGTCAGCCTGGAAGAGGCGCATCAGGGTATCCAGAAAACCATCAACGTGCCGTCCTCGCAGACCTGCGATGTGTGCCGTGGCACCGGAGCCGAAGGCGGCGCCGAACCCGTCACCTGCCCGACATGCTCTGGCATGGGCAAGGTGCGTGCCCAGCAGGGCTTCTTCACCGTGGAACGGACGTGCCCGACCTGCAACGGCATAGGCCAGATCGTCAAGAACCCCTGCCGCAACTGCGGCGGGCAGGGGCGCATTGAAAAAGAGCGCGCGCTGTCGGTAAACATCCCCGCCGGCGTTGAAACGGGCACCCGCATCCGCCTTGCCGGCGAAGGCGAGGCTGGCCTGCGTGGCGGACCGCAAGGCGACCTTTACATTTTCATCGAGGTCAAGGAACACGCGATCTTCCAGCGTGACGGCATCCATCTTTTCTGCCGCGTGCCGGTGTCGATGGGCACAGCAGCTTTGGGTGGCGAGGTCGAAGTGCCCACCATCGACGGTGGCAAGTCGCGCGTGAAGGTGCCTGCCGGCGCGCAAACCGGCAAACAGATGCGCCTGCGCGCCAAAGGCATGCCTGCGCTGCGCGGTGGCGGCGTCGGCGACATGCTGATCGAACTCGCGGTTGAAACGCCCGTAAATCTGACGGCCCGGCAAAAAGAACTGCTACATGAGTTTGAAAAGCTGTCCGAAGAAAACAATCCTGAAAGCAGCAGCTTCTTTTCCAAGGTCAAGGGCTTCTGGGACGGCATGAAAAGCTGACAGGTGGGCGGTTGAAACACCGCCGCCCGTTCACGTTGACTGGTAGGCGTCGGGCGGCGCCGAATTAATCATTCCTTCACTATTTCTGCGCCAGTCTGGAACGATGGCCCGCACCCCCGCCTTTCACGAAGCCCCGCTTCCCCTGTTTGTCCCAACGGGTGACGAGGATGAGGCGCCGGGAAACGTCATCCCCGACCGTCTGCCCAGCTATATCGCCGATCATCGCAAGCGCCTGCGCGCGCGCTTCATGGATGGTGGGGCTCTGGCGATGCCCGACTACGAACTTCTTGAATTGGTGCTGTTTCGCGCCATCCCACGGCAGGATGTCAAACCCCTGGCGCGCGCGCTCCTGGACACGTTCGGCGATTTCAATCGTGTCATTACCGCCCCACCAGCGCGTCTGCTGGCCGTCAATGGCGTCGGTGAAGCTATCGTTCTGGAACTGAAAATCCTTGAGGCATCCGCCCACCGCATGATGCGCGCCCGTGTCATGCAGCGCCCGATTCTGTCCTCGTGGGACGCCCTGCTCGACTACTGCCACACTGCGCTCAGCCACCGTGAAACAGAAACCTTCCGTATCCTGTTCCTTGATCGGAAAAATGTACTGATCGCGGATGAAGAACAGGCAAGGGGCACCGTCGACCATGTTCCCGTCTACCCGCGCGAGGTGGTCAAGCGCGCGCTGGAACTGAACGCCAGCGCATTGATCCTGGTGCATAATCATCCGTCCGGCGACCCCACGCCGTCACAGGCCGACCTTGAGGTGACAATGCAGATCAAGGACGCAGCCGAAGTGTTGGGCCTGACTTTGCACGACCACCTCATCATCGGAAAATCGCGCGAAATGTCATTCAGGGCGCAGGGATACCTTTAGGCCGCAGCCACAGCTCTACCCGCCGGTTCAGCCCCCGGCCTACCGCTGTGGTATCGCAGGCCATGGGTAGCACCTCGCCAAAAGCCATCACCGTGGGGATGCGGTCCCGGGGCAAGTCCGGCGCGGCTTCGAGCAGGGCAGCGGCCACGACGTCAGCCCGCTCTTGTGACAGTGCAAGATTGTCTGCGGCGCTGCCTGACCCATCTGAAAACCCGGCCAAGATCAGATCGCCCCCGGCAAACTGCCCAGCCTCCAGCATCTGCGCGAGGTCGGCCAGGTTCTGCTGCGAACTGGCATCCAGTGCGCTGGAGCCATCCTGAAACCGGAACGTCAGCGACACCCGGTCAGCCCCCGCCATCACCCCTACCAGGCGTTTCAGATCGGTCAGCACAGCGTCTTCCCCCGCCCCCTGAATGGCACTGATGAGACGCAACCCGTCTGCCGTCATCGCCTGCTGTTCCGGGCTGCGATCGATGTACCCTGCCGCTGCAATTGCCGCCTGTGCAGGCGGCGTGGACAGAAACTCCAGAAACTCCCGCGCCATCAGGGGCAAACGGCGGCGCGGCGTCAGCAAATAGATCGGCAAGGACAACGGGTAATCTTCGGCCTTCACTGCCAGCGCTGTTGGCAAAAGTGGAAAGCCACAGCTATCGGTCAGGGGCAGGCGCCTGGCGGCACCCTGCGTCG
>JAYSSN010000299.1:0-3459 GCA_043720555.1 Rhodobacterales bacterium
CGAATACTCCGCCCGCTATTCGATTCTGGACCGCGAGTTCTACATTCCCGCCCCCGAACATCTGGCCGCGCAGTCCGTGGTCAACAATCAGGGCCGGGGCGAGGTGCTGACCGGCGAGGAATCCGCCCGCGTGCTGGACCTGCTGAAATCCGACGCCAACCGCGCCTATGATAATTATGAGGCGATGCTGTCGACAGACGGCCAGCAGGGCCTTGCCCGCGAACTCGCCCGCATGAACCTGCCCGCCAACATCTACACCCAATGGTATTGGAAGGTCGATCTGCACAACCTGTTCCACTTCCTGCGGCTCAGGGCCGACCCCCACGCGCAATACGAAATCCGGGTCTATGCCGAGGCGATTGCAAAGGTGGTGGCCGACTGGGTGCCGCTGGCGTTTGGAGCGTTCGAGGACTACCGGATGGGCGGGGTGACGCTGTCGTCGAAGGCGGTGGAGTGTGTGCGGCGGATGCTTCGGGGGGAAGTGGTGACGCAGGAGACGTCAGGCATGAGCAAGGGCGAGTGGCGGGAATTTGAGGGGGTGGTGGGGTGATGAGAAATATAGAAGGAGCTTAGGAAAGATGAACGCCGTGCTTGGCAGACTACGTGAGCCGTGGTTTATCGCAATATTGCTCTTTTTTGTTTTTCGGATAGGAGCATCGTATATCTTTGACCTGAGTGCTCGCTGTCAAGACGGGTGGACTTCTCCTTCAATAGGAACGCAGGGAGCTTGCTCGCATCACGGTGGCGTAGACAATTGGAGAGCAGTAGCCGCATTTTTTGCAAGCGTGTGCTTGTCTGCGCTTATAGTTTGGGTTCCAATTCTGTTCCGCGAAAATGCCGAGAAAGAAGCAAAACGTGTTGCGGAAAATGAGGCTCGGGAGCGTCGCGATGGGACGTCAAAAAGAGAAATCGCCAATAAATCGGCTCCGAAAGTGGGCGCGGTTCGGATTCTTGCTCCCGAAGGAACGCCCCCGTGCCCAATACACGGACGCATGGTTGAGAGTGTGGATCTAAAGAGGTGGACGTGTGTTGAATATCCAAATTGCGAATATTTCTGGATAAAATCGACAAGCAGTAGCACGCCGTAGATCGCGGCCCCATTCCGACTCTCCCCCCACCCCAACTACCGCAAATGTCGGGGCTGCCCCGACCTACGTCCCATCCCGATCCCGCCGATACGATGAATACGGCCAATCCTCGGGGCGCTCCACAAACCCGTGTTTCACCGGGTTCATCCAACAATACCGCACATGCGCAACATAGTCGCGCGCGTCGCGGATGTGCTCTGTGGCACCGCCGGGTCCGCACATGCACAGCCATCGGCCCCGCTACCGCACCCCCAACCAACCCAACCGCCACCACCCAACCCACCCGAAATTTCAATCCTCCTATACATAAATCCACTTCTGTTTTACCATCCAGCCACGTGTATTTCATAAAGGAGCTTGCTATGCCGCTCTATTTGACTCGCTTTAGTTACACCCCGGAAACCTGGGCAAGATTGTCGAAAAACCCCGAAGACCGCCGCAAGGCCGCTGCCAAATACATCGAATCCGTCGGCGGCAAGCTGCACGGGTTCTGGTATGCCTTTGGCCCGCAGGATGGCTATAACCTTTGGGAAGCCCCCGATAACGTGTCAATGGCTGCGGTCGCCATCGCCATCGGCGGGGGCGGCGCGCTGGCGAAGTTCGAGACGACCGTGCTGATGACCGTCGAAGACACCATGGAAGCCCTCGGTCGTGCGCAAACGATAACGTATAGCAAACCGGGCAGCTGACCGTCCCTAGTCTGCGCAGTCACGCGCATCCTGAGTTGACGCCAGCCCCCCGGCCCGCGCAAGCGTGCGCGGGCGTTCGACGGGAAAACAGTCCACCGGACTGTTTTCTGATCCGTCTTACCCACCCGTCTCGACCCGGATCAGCCGTACCTGATCTGCGGTCAGATAGCCGGTGACCGGCTCGCCTTCATCGGCCTGCCATTCGGCAATCGCCCGGCGGGTGCCCGGGCCAAAGGTGCCGTCGGTGCGCAGGGGGTTGTAGCCAAGCCGTGTCAGACGACGCTGCACGTCCGCCCGCTCGGCAACCGTCAGGCTCAGAAGTCTTTCCTCCAACGCGGCGCCATCGCTGTCATCCGGCTCGGGGTCTGGCGTGACGCCGCCCGCCTGGGTGGCGATCAGCTTGACCTGCGCCGCCGTCACATAGCCGGTCTGGGCCCTTCGGTTTGCCCTCTGCCAGGTCGAAATCGCGGTCCGCGTGCGGCTGCCCCAAAGCCCATCGGCCACGCCCGTGTTATAACCGATCTTCGTCAACTGGCGCTGGATCTCAATGCGCTGCGTGCGCGTCAGGCGCAGCGAGGCCTCGATTTGCGCCGCCGACAGGGTGCCCGGCGGGGTGTCATCGTCGGGCGGGGTCACAACCACGCCCCCGACCAGCACGCGCAGTTGCGCTTCCGTCAGATAGCCCGTCACCTTGTCGCCCTTGTCGCGCTGCCATGTCGCAATGGCGTTCCGCGTGTTGCGGCCCCAGACGCCATCGGCGCCATAAGTGGCGTAGCCAAGCACCGTCAGCCTGCGCTGAACCGCGACGCGCTGTGAATAGGTAATGCCAAGCCGCGCCTCGGCCTGCGCGGCGGATGCGGTCGATCCGTCGATTGGCGCGCCCAGCCGGGCGAGCGCCTGCTCCGCGTTGGTGCGGTACCTGCCCCTTGGGAACTTGGTCAGGTAGTTGCGGTAGGCGCTGACCGTGTTGGCCTGCTGCGCCGCAATATAGGTGTTCCGGTCCAGCTCCTGCTGGATCAGGCTTTGGGCGATTCCGCCGATCACGTCGTCAAAGTCGCTTTGCGCGGCGACCGGGGTGGAAAGGCCGAAGCTGGCCGCCATGATAAGCGGCAGGGCGAAAGTCCGCATGGAACATCCTTTCAGAGTAGGCGCGGCCATCGGCGGCCGCTGCACGCATATAACGCGCAGCCGCGAGATTGGTTGCATGCGCGCCGCCGGCGGCGGCGCTGACCCGCGCGATCACAGCTTGAATTGCGCATGACGCAGGCACAGCGTATGCACGGATAAAGCAAGCCAAAAGCACGGAAACGAGACCGCAATGATCCTTTATGGAATTTCCACCTGCGACACCTGTAAAAAGGCGCTGAAAGCCCTGGCTGCGGCGGGCCGTGACGTGACATTTCGCGATATTCGCGCCAATCCGCTGACCACGGCAGAGATTGATCTGATCGTGGCAGAGTTCGGCGACAGGGTGATCAACAAGCAATCAACCACCTATCGCGGCTTTGGCGATTTTCTGCGGGTGTCCGACCCCGAGGCACAAATCGCCGCACAGCCTGCGGTGATGAAACGCCCGGTCATTCAAGACGGTGCGCAATGGTATCTTGGCTGGGATGCAGCAACCGAGGCCAAATTGACAAGCGCCTAAAACACCCCCTTGTTCAAAGGGGGCTGTCAATTAT
>JAYSSN010000300.1:0-8989 GCA_043720555.1 Rhodobacterales bacterium
GTTTACCCATCTCTGCCCCCCATATCTGCCTCATTGGCAGGGAATCACAGAAAGAGTGCCTTGGGAATCCCGAATCCGGTCTGGAGCGATTTGCTCTAAATCCATGTAATTATTTGATATCATCACAACAAACACACAAATTGACGGCCCGGAATTTCAACCCAGGATCGCCTGCACCCGCGCCGTGAAATCCTCGCCCCGTTTTTCAAAGTTCGGATACTGGTCGAATGACGCCGCCGCCGGGGCCAGAAGTACCACGTCGCCCGCCTCTGCCTCCGCTGCGGCCAGCCGCACGGCCCGCTCCATCGTCTCGCAAATCTCGTAGGGCGTGGCACCCAGTTCCAGGGCAAATTCCCGTGCCGAATGGCCGATGAGATAGGCCTTTGCAACCGACCCCAGATGCGGCACCAGCCCGCTGATCCCGCCCTCTTTGCCCATGCCGCCCGCGATCCAGCGGATGCGCGTAAAGGCCTGCAGCGCCTTGGCCGCACTATCCGCATTCGTGGCCTTGCTGTCGTTCACAAAGCGCACGCCGTCCCGCTCGCCCACCGTCTGGCTGCGGTGCGGCAATCCGGCAAAGGAATGGAACGCCTCTTCGATCTGTTTGGGCCCGACACCCAGCGAACGACACGCCGCATAGGCCGCACAGGCGTTCTGGTGGTTGTGCGCGCCCGGCAGACCCGCCACACCGCGCAAATCAATCGACGCCACCTGCCGCCCCTTGCGCCATTCCGCCAGAAACCCCTTGCGGGCAAAGACGGCCCAGCCGAAGCCCTCCAGCTTCTGGCCGGACGAAATCCGGATCACGCGGTCATCCTGCGGCCCTTCGGAAAGCTGCCCTGCCAGATACCGCCCCTCGACCTCGTCCACACCGATGACCGCGCGGTCAGGGCCACCTTCGGCGAACAGCCGCCGCTTGGCCGCAAAATACCCGCCCATGCCGTTGTGCCGGTCCAGATGATCGGGCGTGAGGTTGGTAAACACCGCTACATCCGGCGTCAGGCTGCGCGCAAGGTCGGTCTGATACGACGACAACTCCAGCACCACCACTTCACCGTCCTGTGCCGGATCAATATCCAGAACGCCGCGCCCGATGTTGCCAGCCATCTGCGCCGGCCGCCCGACTGCCTCCAGAATGTGATGGATCAGCGCGGTCGTGGTGGATTTTCCATTCGAGCCGGTGACGCACACCACGCGCGGGGAGGTGTCGAAATCATCCCAGTCGGGCGTGGCATAGCTGCGGAAGAACAGACCAATGTCGTTGTCTACCGGAATGCCCGCCTCCAGCGCGCGGGCGATCACCGGATTCGGGGTGGGGTACAGATGTGGAATGCCGGGCGATACGATCAGCATCGCCACGCCGTCAAAGCCTGCGGCACGGGTAAGGTCGGTGCAGCCGAACCCTTCCGCCGCTGCTGCGGCGCGCGCCTCGGCGCTGTCATCCCACACGACCGGTTCTGCCCCGCCGGCCACCAGTGCCCGCGCCGTGGCAAGCCCCGACCGGCCAAGGCCCAGCACGGCAATCTTCTGGCCAGAGTGGCCCTGAACCGGGATCATGCTGTCCTCCGTTACGGTCTGCGCGACACCCTGCCTGTGCGACCGGGCCTGTTTCCCCGTGGGATATGTGAGCATGACCGAAAGTGAAAGGGGGATTACGGGCCATCGCGCAAGGCTGCAAGCGCGTCGCGACTGGCCGCAAGGGCCGCCTGCCCCTTTGGGGTCAGGGCATATGTGCCGCGCGCCACCCGTTCAAACCAGCCATAGTGATCCGCCCGCATCAGTGTGGCCGCACGGACCACACCCGTCGCCTGGGTGACATCGGCGGCGCGCAGGGTGCCACAGGCACCCAGATGGGCCGCGCACCGCAGCGCATCCTGCCGGTAGGCCGTCATGCGCGGCGTTCCGGTCGTGCCCCCGATGTTCGGGTCCCCCACCCGCCGCTCGAATTCGCGCAGCAGTCGCCCGGCGCGCAGTGTATTCTTGCGCGGCACATAGGGTGCCGGGTCAAGATGTGCCGCCACGCGCGCACGTGCGACGTCAACGGCCAATAGCCCAAGGCCAAGGCGGCGGCACAGTCCAAGGATGTCGCGGTACCGCAGCGTCCAGCCCTTGTCGCCGGAGACGGGCACCGCCAGATAGACCAGATCAAACAGCCCCTGCCGCGCCACCCCCTGCATCACCAGCGCGAGCGAGAATGTCAGCTTCATCTCGACCACCACGGGCGGCTCGTCGCCGCGCCGCGCCAGAAGATCGCAATCGCCGATTTCCGCCTTCACGGTGTAACCTTGTGCGGCGAGGTAGTCTTTCAGCGAAGGGTATAGATCGGACTCGCGCATGCCGCCCGCTTACCGCACCTTCAGCGTGGCAAGGCCGATCAGCGCAAGGATCAGGCTGATGATCCAGAAGCGGATCACGATCTGCGGTTCGGCCCAGCCCTTCTTCTCGAAATGATGGTGGATCGGGGCCATCAGGAAGACGCGTTTGCCGGTGCGTTTGAAATACAGCACCTGAATGATGACGGACATCGCCTCGACAACGAACAGCCCACCCACGATCGCCAGCACGATCTCGTGCTTGGTACAGACCGCGATCGCACCCAGAGCACCTCCAAGCGCCAGTGATCCCGTATCGCCCATGAACACCGCCGCCGGGGGCGCGTTGTACCACAAAAACCCCAGGCCGCCGCCGAACAGTGCGGCGGTGAAGATCAGCAGTTCTCCCGTGCCCGGCACGAAATGCACACCCAGATAATCGGTGTAATTCGCGTTGCCCACGACATAGGCGATGATCCCAAGTGCGCCGGCCGCGATCATCACCGGCATGATGGCCAGACCATCCAGACCATCCGTCAGATTCACCGCATTGGCCGCGCCGACGATCACCACCATGCCAAAGGGCACAAAGAAGATCCCAAGGTTCAGCAACACGTCCTTGAACACCGGAAACGCCAGCTGACCAGTCAGTTCAGCCGGGTGAAATTGCGCCGCCGCATAGGTCGCGAGTGCGGCGATCAGTAAACCCAGCCCAAATCGCCAGCGCCCGCTGACACCCTTGGTGTTCTGCTTGGTCACCTTGGCATAATCATCGGCAAAGCCGATCAGCCCGAACGCAAGGGTCACCAGCACCACAATCCAGACATAGGGATTTGAAAGATCCGCCCACAGCAGCGTCGCAAACAAAAGCGCCGAAAGAATCAGAAGGCCCCCCATCGTGGGTGTACCGGCCTTGGCAAAGTGAGTCTGCGGACCGTCATGGCGGATCGGCTGGCCCTTACCCTGCTTCACGCGCAGAAAGTTGATAAGTGGCCGGCCAAACATGAAGCCAAAGATCAGCGCGGTAAAGAACGCCCCCCCTGCGCGCACCGTCAGGTAGCGCAGCAGGTTCAACGCACCACCGCCATCCGAAAACTCGGTCAACAAATACAGCATCAGTATCCCCTTTATGCCGTCTTCAGACGCCGGAGCGCCTCGACGATCAAGCTCACTTTGGAGCCTTTCGAGCCCTTTACCAAAACGATGTCGCCCGCGTCGATGAACCCCTTCGCGCGCAGTGCAATTTCCTGCGCCGTTGCGACCCATTCGCCGCGCTGGCGACGCGGCAGGGCGGCGTGCAGGGCCTGCATGCGCGGGCCGACACAATGGATGATACCAATCGCCTCAAGCCCGGGATGGTCGGCAATGGCCGCATGCAGGGGCCCTTCGGTGGGGCCGAGTTCCAGCATGTCGCCCAGAATGGCAATACGCCGTCCGGCCCCGATCCGCCCGATACCGTCCTCGGGCTGGGTCGCGATCAGCACATCAAGACTGGCAGCCATGGATGCGGGGTTTGCGTTGAAGGCGTCGTCGATCAGATCGAAATGGGTTTCCTCCACCCGGTCCATCACGATGCGTTCTCGGGTGCCGCGCCCTGCGGGCGGCTGCCAGAGTGCAATATCATGCGCTGCAATCATCGGATCGCAGCCCATCGCCTCGGCCACTGCCAGCGCGCCCAGCGCATTGGTCGCAAAATGCTTGCCGGGAGTTGCGACCTTGAACAGTATCGACGCGCCGCGCCGCGTGCCCTGCACGCAGGTCGCCTCATTCCGGATCGCGACGGTGTCGATGTGGAAATCGGCCCCCGCTGTCAGGCCAAACGTCGTGACGTGCGCGCCCACCGCCGCGGCCTTGGCCAGCAGGATCGGGGTTGTCGCATTGTCCGCAGGCAGGATCGCCGCGCCACCGGGCACCAGACCATCCATGATGGCGGCTTTTTCGTGTGCGATGCCTTCGATACTCGCGAACGCCTCCAGATGCGCGGCGGTCACGGTCGTGATCATCGCCACATTCAGCCGCGCAAGACGTGCCAGCGGGGCGATTTCGCCGGGATGGTTCATGCCGATCTCGATCACCGCAAACTCGGTATCGACAGGCATCCGCGCCAGTGTCAGCGGCACGCCCCAGTGGTTGTTATAGCTGGCCTCGGCCACATGCGTGCGTCCTTGCCGCGACAACACCGCGCGCAGCATGTCCTTGGTTGACGTCTTGCCCACCGATCCGGTGACGCCGACGACCCTGGCCCCCGTGCGCGCCCGCCCTGCGGCGCCAAGACCCGTCAAAGCCGCGAGCACATCCCGCACGATCAGCAAGGGCGCATCGGGGGCCACACCGTCGGGCACCCGGCTGACAAGCGCGGCAGCCGCCCCTTTTTCCAAGGCCTGCGCCACAAAGTCGTGGCCATCCCGAACGTCAGTCAGGGCCACGAACAGATCACCGGGCCGGATGGTGCGGGTATCGATCGACACGCCGTTCGCCACCCACGCGGTTGTCGCCCTGCCATGCGTCACGCGCGCCGCATCATCGGATGTCCACAACATCAGATCACCCCGTCCAAAGCAGCCACCGCAATGCTGGCCTGTTCCACATCGTCAAACGGGTACACCTCGCCCTTGATGATCTGGCCCGATTCGTGCCCCTTGCCCGCTACCAGCAGCGCATCGCCGGGGCCCAGTGCATCAACCCCGCGCAGAATCGCCTCGGCCCGGTCACCCACTTCGTTTGCATCCGGGCAGGCAACCCTGATGTCGGCGCGGATCGCGGCGGGGTCTTCGCTGCGGGGGTTGTCATCGGTGAGGAACAACAGATCAGCATGTGCTGCCGCAGCCGCTCCCATCAGCGGGCGTTTGGTGCGGTCGCGATCTCCGCCCGCACCAAAGACAATGACCAGCCGGCCCATCACATGCGGGCGAAGGGCGCGCAGCGCAGTCGCAATCGCATCCGGCGTATGGGCATAATCGACAAAGACCGTCGCGCCGTTGGCCCGCGTCGCGGCCAGTTGCATGCGCCCGCGCACTCCGCTCAACCGTGGCAGAACCGCGAAAACATCTGCCGGGGCCGCCCCTGATGCAATCACCAGACCTGCGGCAAGGCACACGTTCTCGGCCTGAAAACCCCCGATCAGGCTTAGCCGCGCCTGATACGCCCGCCCCTGCCAGGCGATCCGCAGATCCTGACCCGTAGCATCAAACCGCTGCCCGGTGATCGTCAGATCACACGCGGGATCGTGCCCGACGGTGATGACGCTTTGGCCGCGGCGGGTGGCAATGGCCGCCATCGCCACGCCGCTGCTGTCGTTCAGGTTGATGACCGCTACCCCGTCCTGCGGCAGCACCCGTGTGAAAAGCGCCGCCTTGGCCTGAAAATAGGCCTCCATCGTGTGGTGATAATCCAGATGATCCTGGGTCAGGTTGGTGAAGCCCGCCGCCGCCAGACGCACGCCATCCATGCGCCGCTGATCGAGCCCGTGGCTTGATGCCTCCATGGCTGCGTGCGTCACGCCCGCATCCGCAGCAGCGCGCAGCATCCGGTGCAGGGTGATTGCATCGGGTGTCGTATGGGCACTTGGTGCTGTCCAGTCGCCCTCGACCCCGGT
Source organism: Rhodobacterales bacterium (assembly GCA_043720555.1). GTDB lineage: Bacteria > Pseudomonadota > Alphaproteobacteria > Rhodobacterales > Rhodobacteraceae > JAAFHS01. The sequence continues at coordinate 5,908 of JAYSSN010000300.1, forward strand.
GGTCCCGATATTGATGGCCGCATGGCCAAGGGCCTGCCAGATCTGCCGGGTAAAGGTCGCCACGGATGTTTTGCCATTGGTGCCTGTGACGGCCACCATGGCGGCGGGTTGTGCTGCAAACCACAGCGCGGACGCGCCTGCCAAAGCCTCGCGCGCATCCTCGGCAATAACGAGTGCTGCGCTGGACGCCGCCAGCACATCCGCTGCGATCTGGGCGCCGATCTGATCGGTCAGAATGGCCCCGGCACCCGAGCGCAAGGCCACCTCGACAAAGGTCGCCCCATGAACTGCCGATCCGGGCAGGGCTGCGAATAGAAAGCCGTCGCGCACGTGTCGGCTGTCAACCGCAAGACCGCTCACCCGCGCATCCCGTCCGCCCTTTGCGGTCAGGCCCAGCTGCGCCAGTGTGACTGTCTGCTCTTTCATCGCCGCCTCGGATTGCTGCGCCCGGTCGTGCCGGACGACGTGGCAAGTCTCAGTTATGGACGGCTGTTAGCCCATCCAGCGGGACAGATTCAACCTGTGGTCTCAACCCCAGCAACGGCGCGGTGCGGCGGATGATCTCGGCGGCCACCGGCACCGATGTCCAACCCGCCGTGCGGCGTGGCTTCGGACCCGAGGTTTCGACGGGTTCATCCAGCGTGACCGTCAGCACGTATTTCGGATCATTGGCCGGGAAAATCGCCGCGAAGGTGTTGATAACCTTGTCGTCATAATATCCGCCGGTGCTTTTCGGCTTGTCCGCCGTACCGGTTTTGCCGCCCACCGCGTAGCCGGGCACTTCACCAAGGCTTGCCGTGCCACGCACCACAACCTGACGCAGCATTTCAACGGCATTCACGGAAACCTCTTCGCGCATCACGCGTGGGCCGGTCATGGGCGTGTCGCGCCGCAGGATGGTGGGGGTAACCTTGATGCCGCCATTCGCAATCGTGGCATAAGCGGCCGCCAGTTGCATCGGGCTGGTGGCCACCCCGTGCCCGAAGGATGCGGTGATCGTGACGATGTCGGGCCACCGTGCCGGGACCAGAGGCCTGGCCCCCGCAGCCTCCACCAGTTCGATGGGAGATGCGTCGAACAGACCAAGCGCACGCAGGAACGCCTGTTGCCGCACCCCGCCGATCTGCAACGCCAACCGTGCAGTGCCGACGTTGGACGACTTTACAATCACGTCGGTGACGCTGAGCCACGGGCCATAGTTCTTGCCTTCAAACTCTTTGATCATATCCCGGCCCCACCGCATCGGCGCATCGGCGTCCACCAGCGTTTCGGGGTTCACAAGGCCCAGTTCCATCGCCTGCGAGATGGCAAAGATCTTGAATGTACTGCCCAGTTCGTAAACCCCCTGAAGTGTGCGGTTGAACAGCGGGCTATCGCTGGCTTCGCCTTGTGACGGCGGGGCCGGGCGATCATTCGGGTCAAAGTCGGGCAGGCTGACCATGGCAAGCACCTCGCCCGTGTTCACATCCATCAGGATGGCGGCGGCACCTTTCGCGTTCATCATGGTCATGCCGGTGCCCAGCACCTCTTGCACCGTGGCCTGCACGGTCAGATCGATCGACAGCGCCAGCGGCACACCAGCCTGCCCGGGATCACGCAGGCGCGCATCCTGGGCCTTCTCCACACCCGCGGTGCCAATCACCTCGGCCGAACTGACGCCTTCGACCCCGAAACTGGCCCCACCCAGGATATGGGCCGCAAGCCGTCCGTTGGGGTAAAGCCGCACTTCGCGGGGGCCAAACAGCAGGCCGGGATCGCCGATTTCATGCACCAGTTGCATCTGCTCGGGCGACAGGACCCGTTTGATCCACATAAAGCTGCGCCCGTCCGTAAACCGGCGCTCAAGGGTGTCTGCGTCCAGATCAGGGAAGATCGCGGCCAGTGCGGCCGCGACCCGCGCAGGGTCAACCATGATCTTGGGCTGGGCATAAAGCGCATGCGTCAGCATGTTGGTCGCAAGCACGCGGCCATTACGGTCGGTGATATCGGCGCGTTGTGCCAGGATCTCGGCCCCGGTGGCCGATGCCACGGGTTCCACCGGCGGCGTGGCCGCCATCAGACCCATCCGCGCACCGATGGTCGCAAAGGCGATCAGGAAGCCTGCTCCCAGGAACAACAGCCGCACCTCGGCGCGCCCGCGCGCCTTGTCGCGCGCGGCCTCGTTCCGGCGGGCCGTGTTTTCGCGCTCGATCACATCGGGGTTTTCGCCCTTTTGGCGGGCCGACAGGATACGCGCCAGCGGGCGCAGCGGGGTGCGGGTCACGGGGCGGGCTCCTGTTGCGGGGCGGTGTCGCCGATCACATCCACGGTGCCCGACAGTTCGGGCAAGGCGAGCGACGGATAGGCCACGTCCTGGGGATGGCCGAACTGTTCGGGTTGCAGCGGCAGCAGCCCGAGCCGGTCAAAGTTGATCGTGGCCAGATCGCGCAGCCGGTCAGGACGGTTCAGATAGGCCCATTCCGCACGCTGCACCGACAGCGCCTCGCGCAGATCGGCGATGTCGCCCTGCAGCCCGCGCACGTCGCGCAGCACGTCCTGGGTCGCGTAGTTCTCGCGGTACGCCCAGAAGGCCAGCGCAAGGACCGCGAGAGCCGATAAGACATACAGGAATGATCGCATCAGCGGCGCCCTTTCCGGGTGAACTGCGGCACACCAAGGGTGGCAGGGTCGATCGCACGATGCGGCACGGCGGTGCGTCGCCCGATGCGCAGCTTGGCGGATCTTGCGCGGGGGTTGCGGGCGACCTCGGCATCATCGGGGGCCACGGCGCGGCGGGTCACCAACTCGAACCGCGCGGCGTCCTCGGCCTTTGCGGGGGCATAGCGGTTGGCATTCGCCTCACCACCCGACGCCAGCTGAAAGAACCGCTTGACGATCCGGTCTTCCAGCGAATGAAACGTGACCACGGCCAGATATCCGCCCGGCTTGAGGATGCGTTCAGCCGCAGCCAGCCCTTCGGCGAGTTCGCTGAATTCGGTGTTCACGGCGATGCGGATCGCCTGAAAGCTGCGGGTCGCGGGATGGCTTTGCCCCGGCTTTGGGCGCGGCAGGCAGCGCGCAACGATTTCGGCCAGTTGCAATG
>JAYSSN010000301.1:0-8985 GCA_043720555.1 Rhodobacterales bacterium
CGGCCTTCTTGATGAAGGTGGCATCAGCCGCGTGCGCCCGTTCCGTGAGCCGCACCATACGGCGTCAATGGCAGCGATTGTCGGTGGCGGGCGCGGCGCAAAACCGGGTGAGATCAGCCTTGCCCACAACGGCGTCCTTTTCATGGATGAATTCCCCGAGTTCACCCGCGCCGTGCTGGAAACCCTGCGTCAGCCGATTGAAACGGGCGAGGTAGTGGTGGCCCGCGCCAACGCCCATATCCGCTATCCCTGCCGCTTTCTGCTGGTCGCCGCCGCCAACCCCTGCAAATGCGGCTACATGACCGACCCCGCCCGCGCTTGCGCCCGCGCGCCGGTGTGTGGCGATGACTATCTGGGCCGCATCTCCGGCCCCCTGATGGACCGCTTCGATCTGCGCATCGAAGTGCCGCCGGTGGCCTATACCGACCTTGACCTGCCCGCCTCAGGTGATGCATCCGCCACAGTTGCCGCGCGGGTCGCCAGCGCCCGCGCCGTGCAGGCGGAACGGTTTGCAGGCCATGACGGCATGCGCGTCAACGCCGATGCCGAAGGTGCCGTGCTGGAAGATGTCGCCAGCCCCGACCCGGAAGGCCGCGATTTGCTGCTGCGCGTGGCCGAGCGTTTCGGCCTTACCGCGCGCGGCTATCACCGCGTCCTGCGCGTGGCCCGCACCATCGCCGATCTGGACGGCTCCGAAGCTGTGCGCAAACCCCACGTAGCCGAGGCCGTCAGCTACCGTGTGGCAATCGGCGCGAAGGGGTAGCGGGGCACGCGTCACAGAGATGAGATTACCCTGCGGGTTCCCTTGTAACAGTATGTTATACATTGTATAAACCGGATCTTGTCGGCATGATATTCTACCGCCTTTTTGCCTCGATCACATCCCATATCCGCGCCGCCGCGTTGGTTCCGTCAAAGCGCTCCAGCTCCTGAATGCCTGTGGGCGAGGTGACGTTGATCTCGGTCAGCCAATCGCCGATCACATCGATTCCGACAAACACCTGCCCCTTTTCCCGCAGCACCGGCCCGATGGTCGCGCAGATCTGCAGATCCCGCTCCGTCAGCACGGCCTTCTCAGGCCGCCCCCCCACATGCATGTTCGACCGCGTCTCACCGGCCTGCGGCACCCGGTTGATCGCCCCGACCGGCTCGCCATCCACCAGAATTACCCGCTTGTCGCCCTTGGCCACGTCCGGCAGGAACTTTTGCACGATCAGCGGCTCGCGATTGATGCCCATGAACAACTCATGCAGGCTGGACAGGTTGCGGTCATTCGGGTCCAGCCGGAACACCCCTGCCCCGCCATTGCCGTAAAGCGGTTTCAGAATGATATCCCCATGCCGCGCCTTGAACGCCTTGATGGTCGCCAGATCCCGCGCAATGGCTGTCGGCGGCGTCAGGTCGGCAAAGCGCAGCACCAGCAGCTTTTCGGGTGAATTGCGCACCCAGAACGGGTCGTTCACGACAAGCGTTCCGGGGTGGATCATCTCGAGCAGATGGGTCGTCGTGATATAACCCATGTCAAATGGCGGATCCTGCCGCAGCCAGACGACATCATACTCGCCCAGATCAACCTCGGTTTCGGCCCCGTAAGTCACATGGTTGCCGACCTCGCGGCGCAACGTGATCGGAAATCCCCGCGCAACCACATGGCCCTCGACAAACGCCAGCTTGTCCGGCGTGTAATAAAACAACGCGTGCCCCCGCTCCTGCGCCTCGAACGCGATCCGGAAGGTGCTGTCAGCATCGATGTTCACCGCCCCGATCGGGTCCATCTGCAACGCGACTTTCAACGGCATGGCAATCCTCCGGGACGTGGGCCTGCCTTCATTGGCCCAACCGCGCCGCAGTTGCAATCACGCAGGACTATGCCACGTAAGCGTTTTCGATGATTTCGATCCGCCCCACGCCGTCGACCAGCGCCACGTCGAACCGCACCTCGGTCAGCTCACCCCTCGGCTCGCCCCCCAGAAATTCGGCAGCCGCGCGGTAAATGCGCCCGAACTGGCGTTCGGTCAGGTGTTCCGCGGCCAGCGCATGGGTTTTGCTTTGTTTCACTTCGATAAAGATCACTGCATCGCCGTCACGCGCAATAAGATCAATCTCGCCGGCCTCGCCGCGCCACCGGCGCGCATGGACAGCCCGCCCGGAGCGCCCGTAATGCAGCGCGACCGACTCTTCGGCGGCAAGCCCCGCGTGATACGACCGTGTTCCGCTCATGCATCCCCCGACAGGCCAAGGCCCAGCTGATAGGCGTCCCGCTTTGCAATGCCGAATTGCCGCGACACGTCGGCTGCAGCATCCTTCAACGACATCCGGGCAAGTGCCACCCTCATGGCTGCCGCGATATCGTCGGTGGACGGGGCTGCAGGCGCGGCGCGGTCCAGCAGCACGACGATTTCGCCGCGAATGACCCGGTCAGACAGCGCTTCGGCAACATCCAGGACCGTACCACGGATCACTTCCTCGAATCGTTTTGTCAGTTCCCGGCATACCACGATCCGCCGATCTGCCCCATGAGTTTCCACAATGTTCTTTAACAAACCAACAACCCGCTTTGGGGATTCATAAAGAATGACCGTCGCTTGCAACGCCACGAGGTCTGCCAGAAACCCTTTGCGCGCTTTTTCGGTTGCAGGCGGAAACCCTGCAAACAGAAACCGGTCCGAAGGCAGCCCAGAGACTGTCAGCGCACACAGCACCGCCGAGGCCCCCGGCGCCGCAAACAGCGGCACGCCCGCGTCAATTGCGGCCCGGCTCAACTGATATCCGGGGTCGGCGACAAGCGGCGTGCCGGCCTCGGACGCGTACGCCACCGATTTTCCCTCGTTCAGCGCGCGCAGCAACTTTGGACGAGCAGCGTCCCAGTTGTGTTCGTGAAACGCAATCAGCGGCCGTCCCTGCAGCGGGATGCCGTGGATTTCCATCAGGTGGCGCAATGTCCGCGTATCCTCGGCCGCCAGCATGTCCGCGCCCGCCAGAACATCCAGCGCCCGCAGCGTGATGTCGCGCGCAGCGCCGATCGGCGTTGCGATAAAGTGCAGGCCGGGCGCTACCTTTTGCGCACTGCTGACCACGGGGCGGGCTGCGTCTGGTGGTGATGTGCCGATGGGCAAGGTTCGCGTCCCTGACAAGTTTACTTCCGCATCACTTCGGCTATAGCATGCGGCCAACCGTTGTCTGCGACTTTGATAAGGAATAAGCATGTTGTCCATTTTGTACATCGCTCGCAAGTCATTGGGCCGATTTGTCCGGATTGCCGTTGCATCTTCTGCACTTGCCGCCTGCGTCCCCGCAACGGGCCCGCAGACCGGTGGCAGGGTGGACACCTCGGTTCCGGTTCCGGTCGCGCTGCTGGTGCCGGGCGGATCGGGATCAGCACAAGACGAACTTCTGGCCCGCAATCTGGTCAACGCAGCGCGGCTGGCGATTGCAGACCTCACCGGGCCACAGATCGACCTGCGCATATACAACACCGCAGGCTCACCCGATCAGGCGGCCGCAATGGCGGCCAAGGCGGCCGACGAAGGCGCCACCATCATCCTTGGCCCCCTGAACGGCATCGAGGCGAATGCGGCAGGCAACGCAGTTGCGGCGCGCGGCATCAGCGTCTTGTCCTTTTCCAACAATACGGATGTTGCCGGCGGCAATGTTTATGTGCTTGGCACTACATATCCCAACATTGCGGCAAGACTGGCCAATTATGCCGTGCGCAACGGGGCACCGCGCATTGCGATCGTTCACGACCAGGATCTTGCGGGCAACGCCGGACGCGTAGCAATGGAATCTGCGATCGGGCGGGCCGGGGGCACGGTGGCCGGTGTGTTCAGCTATCCGTTGTCGCAAAACGGCATCGCTTCTGCCGGACCGGGTATTGCCGATGGCGTTCGTAACAGTGGCGCGAATGCCGTGTTTCTGACCGCGACGCCGGTGGGGGCATTGCCACTGATCTCGCAAACTCTGCGCGACAACGGTGTCGATCCCGGCATGCAGCGTTTCATCGGCATTTCGCGCTGGAATACCCCGCGTGAAGTTCTGACGCTGCCAGGTTTGCAAGGGGGGTGGTTCACGCTGCCAGACCCGGCACGTTATCCGCAGTTCGTCACGCGGTATCAGACCGCGTATGGTGAGGCGCCCGAACCGATTGCTGGCCTTGCCTATGACGGGATCGCGGCGATCGGCGCACTATTGCAGCAAGGCAAAGCCAATGCGTTCAGCGCACAAAACCTGACGCAGAATGCGGGTTTTCAAGGCGTAAGCGGCATTTTCCGGCTTCGGTCTGATGGTACGAACGAACGCGGGCTGGCTGTGATGCAGGTGCAGAACGGCACGGCGGTCGTGCTTGATCCCGCGCCACGCAGTTTTGGCGGAGGCGGGTCCTGACAACCCCGGACAGCATGGCGGACACGGCACAACACAACTCCGCTGCCCCTTCGCCACGCGCGGAGGGGTTTTCCATTTTCGGCACCGCTGCGGACCAGCTCGCCCTGACCGCCGCAATTGCCACCGATCTGTACGGTGTAACGGATGCAAAGCTCGCCCGCAGCGTGACCGTCCGCCATCTGGCCGCGTTCCGCGTGCTGGCATCAGCCCATCTGGCCGACCACTTTGCGGCGCACCCGGCGGACTCGCGCAGGCTCACCGCAGCCCAGTCGGCGCTGACGGATGTTCTGGTACGCACGACCTTTGCCGTGGCCTGTCACAACCTGCACCCTCTGCCCAATCCTACCGACGCCGAACGCATGGCCGTGGTGGCGGTTGGTGGTTATGGCCGGGCTGAAATGGCGCCGCACTCTGATGTGGATCTGGTGTTCCTGACGCCGTGGAAGATTACGCCCTGGGCCGAGTCTGTCATTGAATCGATGCTGTATATCCTGTGGGATCTGAAGCTGAAGGTGGGCCATTCCAGCCGCACGGTGAAAGATTGCCTGCGGCTGGCACGTGAGGATATCACCATCCGCACCGCGCTGCTGGAACACCGCTTCATCACCGGGGATGCGCCGCTCGCAACCGAACTCGGCGAGAAACTGTGGTCCGATCTGTTCAGGACGACCGGGCCGGAATTCATTGAAGCGAAACTCGCCGAGCGGGCGGAACGGCACAGACGGCAGGGCGGACAGCGCTATGTGCTGGAACCGAATGTGAAAGAAGGCAAGGGCGGCCTGCGCGATCTGCAAACGCTTTACTGGATTGGTAAATACCTGCACCGGGTGCCATCCGCCGAAGGGCTGGTGGGCGCGGGCCTGCTTGACCGCGATGAATTCGATACCTTCACACGGGCCGAAAGCTTTCTCTGGGCCGTGCGCTGCCATCTGCATTACATCTCAGGTCGCGCGATGGACCAGTTGACCTTCGACATGCAGGTCGAGGTCGCCGCGCGCATGGGATACCGCGACACCAGCGGGCGCAGGGCGGTTGAACATTTCATGCAGGATTACTTTCGCCACGCGACCCGTGTGGGCGAATTGACCACGATCTTTCTGACCGAGCTTGAGGCCCGCCATGCGAAGGGCGAGGCGCGGTTGATGGGTTTTTTCCGGCGCAACAAACCTGTCCGCAAGGGGCTTAAACTGGTTCAGGGCCGGATTGACGCGAGCGATCCACGCGCGTTCCTGTCGGATAATCTGAACCTGCTGCGCGTGTTCGAAGAGGCGTTGCGCACAGGTTATCTTCTGCACCCCAACGTCATGCGGTTGGTGGCGGCAAACCTGAACCTGATCAATGACGCCATGCGCGACGATCCCGAAGCCGTGCAAATCTTCCTTGATCTGCTGCTGAAACACGGCAACCCCGAACGCGCACTGCGGCGGATGAACGAACTGGGCGTGCTGGCGGCCTTTATCCCGGAATTTGAACCGATCGTCGCGATGATGCAGTTCAACGTCTATCACCACTACACCGTTGACGAACACATCATCCAGACGATCAGCACGCTGGCACAGATCGAGCGCGAAGAACTGGTAGAGGAACTGCCGGTCGTCTCCGGCATCCTCAGGGCAGGTGTGAACCGCAAGGTGCTGTACGTGGCGCTGCTGCTGCACGACATCGGCAAAGGCCGGCCCGAGGATCATTCGATCCTTGGCGCGCACATCACGCGCCGCGTAGCCCCGCGTCTGGGGCTGTCGGCGGAAGAAACCGAAACGGCGGAATGGCTGGTGCGCTATCACCTGCTGATGTCGGACATGGCGCAAAAACGTGATGTCGGTGACCTAAGGACGGTGCGCGACTTTGCCAAGGCCGTGGTGACCCGCAAGCGGCTGGATTTGCTGACCGTTCTGACCGTGTGCGACATACGCGGTGTCGGGCCGGGCACATGGAACAACTGGAAAGCCATGCTGCTGCGCCAGCTTTACAACCTGACCTCCGAGGCGCTGGAAGGTGGGCTGGAGACCTTCAACCGCGAGCGGGCGGTCGAGGATAGCCGGGTGGCGCTGCGGCAGCGGCTGGCTGGTTGGCCGGCCGAGGATGTCGCCAAAGAAACCGGCAGGCATTATGACCCCTATTGGCAGGGGTTGACCACCGACACCCAGGAAACCTTTGCCCGGCTGCTGCGTGGCTTGCCCGACAACGAGATTCGCATCGACCTGCATCCCGAACCGCAACGCGATGCGACGCGGGCAAGTTTCGCGCTGGTCGACCATCCGGGGATCTTTTCAAGGCTGGCCGGGGCCTTGGCGCTGGTCGGGGCCAATGTGGTCGATGCGCGGACCTACACCTCAAAGGACGGCTATGCCACGGCGGTGTTCTGGGTGCAGGATACCGAAGGCCATCCCTACGCCGTCGACCGGCTGGCCCGGCTGCGCGGGGTGATCGACAAGACCCTGAAGGGCGAGGTTCTGCCGCGCTCCGCCCTTGCCGACCGTGACAAGGTCAAGAAACGCGAACGCGAGTTCCGCTTTCCGACCCACATCACCTTCGACAATGAAGGCTCCGAGATCTACACGATCATCGAGGTTGACACCCGCGACCGGCCCGGCCTGCTGTTCGACCTGACCCGGACGCTGGCCATAAACAACATCTACATTGCTTCGGCCGTCATCGCGACCTATGGCGCGCAGGTGGTCGACAGCTTTTATGTCAAGGACATGTTCGGGCTGAAACTGCACGCCGGGCAACGGCAGGAAAGCCTGGAAAAGAAGCTGCGGCAGGCCATCGTTGAAGGCGCCGAAAGGGCACAGGGATAGAATGGCCGGGCGCAGCCTGATCCGCAACATCCTGACCGTGGGGGGATGGACACTGCTGTCACGCGGGGCGGGGTTTGCCCGTGACGTGATGATGGCGGCCTATCTGGGCACCGGCCCGGTGGCCGAGGCGTTTCTGATCGCCTTTTCCCTGCCCAACATGTTCCGCCGCTTTTTCGCCGAGGGCGCCTTCAACATGGCCTTCGTCCCGATGTTCGCCAAGAAGCTGGAGGGCGGCGAGGATGCCAAAGGCTTTGCCCGCGATGCGATGAGCGGACTTGTGTCAGTGCTTGTGGTGTTCACGGTGGTGGGCACGATTGCGATGCCATGGCTGGTCTGGGCGATGGCGTCGGGCTTTGCTGGCGATGCGCGGTTTGACCTCGCTGTCGAGTTCGGACGTATTTCGTTTTCCTATATCCTTTTCATATCGTTAGTGGCACTGCTCTCGGGCGTTTTGACCACGCATGGCCACTTTTCCGAAGCCTCTTTCGTGCCGGTCCTGATGAACCTGATGTTCATTGCAGCCATGTGGTTTGCCGCCTGGATGGGTTGGGACATGGGGCTGACACTGGCCTGGACCGTTCCTGTCACCGGGGTGGCGCAACTGGCGTTTACCTGGGTTTCTGCACGTAGGATCGGCTATTCAATGCGGCCCGGTTGGCCGCGCTGGACGGCGGATTTGAAGCGGCTGGCGCTGGTTACCGGACCTGCGGTGCTGGCGGGCGGGGTGGTGCAGATCAATCTGCTGGTCGGTCGGCAGGTCGCCAGCTTTACCGAGGGGGCGGTGGCGTGGCTCAGCTATGCCGACCGGCTGTACCAGTTGCCGCTGGGCGTGGTCGGGATTGCGATTGGCACGGTCCTGCTGCCCGATCTGTCGCGGCGTCTGCGGGCAGGCGATGGTGAGGGCGGGCGGGCCTCATTGAACCGGGGGGCGGAGTTTGCATTGGCGCTGACCGTGCCTGCGGCGGTGGCGCTGGTGGTGATCGCCCAGCCTTTGTGCACCGTGCTGTACCAACGCGGGGCCTTTACCTTGGCGGACAGCCATGCCACAGCAATTGCCCTTGCAATCTATGGACTTGGTCTGCCTGCGTTTGTGCTGCACAAGGTCCTGCAGCCACTGTTTTACGCTCGCGAAGACAGTCGCAGACCGTTCCGCTATGCCGTTGTCTCGATGATCCTGAACGCCGCGATTGCGGTGGGCTTGATGGGCTGGCTGGGCTTTGCGGCGGCCGCCTGGGCCACCACGCTGTCGGGCTGGGTCATGGTGGGGCAGTTATGGTTCGGCTCGCGGCGGATGGGGGAAGACGCGACGCTGGACGCGCGCTTTCGTCAGAGGTTTCCGAAGATATTGCTGGCCTCGGCGGTCATGGGCGTGGTGCTGTGGGGCGCCGCATGGGCTTTGGACGAGATGCTGGCGGCGCAGTTGTGGCGAATACTGGCGCTGGTCATCCTGATAAGCCTTGGAATTTTAAGCTATTTTGGCACGGCGGCGGCCATAGGGGCGTTCCGGATGGCCGATTTTGCCGCCCTGCGCCGCGCACGCCGCGACTTGCCCAACACGCTGGAAGAGCCGTAGGTTGCCCCACAGCGGGAGGGTGTGATGCCGGTGATCTGGGTTCAGGCGATTGGGCTGGTCGTGCTGGGTCTGGGACTGGGTCTGGGACGAGATCATCCTGCAACGCCGCGCACCGTTGACCGGAGCGATGCGGCAGGCGCGGTTTCTGGCGTTGCTGGCGGGGTTGTGGGGGTTGGTGCTGTTTCTGTGGCCTGCCGGGCCGTGGCCGATGATCTAGCCCTGGCCGCA
>JAYSSN010000302.1:0-3455 GCA_043720555.1 Rhodobacterales bacterium
CATCAGCCGAACAGGCCCAGCGGTGTCGGCGTGAAGCCGGGAAAGACCGGTGCGATATCCTGCGTGCCCATGTGCGCACCCAGCAGTTCGGCCAGTGGCTGGCGGTAGTCGGTGGTCACGGCCAGATCGGCACCTTCCTCCAGCACGTCGTTGGTCAGGCCCGGCCAGCGGCCCAGCATCCGCCCCCCCCTGGCCTGCGGCCCCAGCACCATCATCAGCCCGGCGCGGCCGTGATCGGTGCCCGCACTTGCGTTCGACCGCAGGCGGCGGCCAAATTCGGTCATCACCACAACCGACGTATCCGCCTGCATCCGGCCAAGGTCGCGCCAAAAGGCCATCAGCGCCCCGGACAGCCAGCCGACATGCTGGCCAAACTGGCCTGCCTGCCGCACATGGGTATCCCAGCCAGCCATATCGACCGTGGCCAGCCGCGTGCCCATGCCCAGCTTGAACGTCTGCGCGACCGTCATCAGCGGGGCCGACAGCGGATTGTCCTGCGGATAGTCGTATGAGGGCGCATAAGGCCGGACCGCATTGTCGGCGTCCGACCAGATCCGCCCCGAAATCATGTCCGACAGCACCAGCAATTGCTGCATCGACGCCTGCAGCGGCCCATGGCTGCCAAAACCTGCGCTGATGCGCGCCTGCAGCGCGGGTGACAGCCAATGGCCCTGCGCCAGAATGAGGTTGCCCAGTTCGGCGGCCACCGCGGCTCCGGACCCTTCCAGTGATCCCGGCAGCGAGGTGCCGACCGCGATCGCAGGCAGATCGCTTGCGGCTGTCTGGGTCTTTAACCAGCGGCCTAGCCAGCCGCCTTCGGTACCGGCCGCTTGCGCCGAGCGCTCCATCCGGGCCTCGGCCTCGAAATGGCTGCGGGTGGCTTCGGTCAGCCCACAGGCATGGATCAGCGACAGATCGCCCGCATCATAAAGGTCCGACAGCGCACCGGCCTGCGCGTGAAAGCGAAAGTCGATATCGGCCACATCATTCCGAATGGCATGCCCGGCCCGATCACCATGACGCAAGGCACGCAGGTCTTCCGGGCGGGCGGCAATGAAATCGGCGTCGGATGCCGGGCTGACGAGGGCCAGCCCGTCACAGCCGCCGCGCAGGAAAATGACCACGAGCTTGGGATCAGGTGTCATGGCAATCCGCTCCTATCGCAACATGAACGCAGGCGACACCGCCGCGAATGCAATGATACTGCCCGACAGACCCTGCAATTCGTCCGGGGCCAGTTGCAACGGTGCTGACCGGTCCGCAATCCCGAAGACATCCGCCAGATCCTGCAAACCATGGCCGCCACCCGGTCCCAGCATGCGGTCTTGCCAGAACCCCGCCAGCGCGTCGAAGCTGCTGCCCTGGGGGGCGATGTCTGACAGGCGCGTTGTGGTGCAGCGGAACCAGTCATCATGCGCGTAAAGCGCAAAATCCACCATCCGGGCCATGGTGCTGGCAGATGACCAGCGCGCGGCGCGGTCAGGGTGCCCGGTGGGGGGGCCGTAGCTGTGCTGCATCCATCCCGCTTGCGCGAGGGCCCAGTCGAAATCGAGGCTGGGCGGCGTCACATCCACGCCGCTCGCGCGGAAAAGCCCCGCCAGAAATTCAAACGGACGGCGGAATTTGCCCGGCGGGGTTGCGTCGAACGCCGGGTCGTTGACCACCGCCCGCACCATCTGCGCGATCTGATCCGGCGCGTCGGAGGCGTGCAGAAAAACCTGCGCCACCCGGTCTACCATCGCCGGATCGGGATCGTCCGTCAGCAACCGGCGGATCAGCTTGCGGCTGACAAAGCGCGCGGTGCCAGGGTGGCGCGCCAGGATATCCATGACCTGTTCGGCATCGACCATCGGGCCCTGGTTGGGCGGGAATTCCACCCCCAGAAAACGCTTCTGATAGGGGTCGTGCCAGGCCTCGACATAGTGGAAGGTGCCGGTGCGCGGGGCCTCGATCCCGTCGCTGATCCAGCGGCCATCGCCGACGGACCAGCCGGTAAAGGCGCGGGCCACCTCGTAGACATCCTGATCGATGTAGGCGTGCGCCAATCCGTCCAGCGCGCCGGGCACGTCTTTCCAGTCGGGCGCGGTGTCGTTGACATAGTTTTCCGCCCCCAGCGTGTGCAGTTCCAGCACCTCACGCGCGAAGTTTTCGTTGGCGGGACTGGCCGCGCTGTCGGCGTTGTTCAGATAATACAGCATGGCCGGCGCGCGCGCGACCTCGCCCAGCATGGTGCGGAAATTGCCCAGCGCATGTTTGCGGAGCATCGCATCATGGCTGGGAAAGAACACTGCTGTCGTTTCATCCTTGACTGCGTTCACGTGGAAATGGTTGTGCCAGAACTGCGTCATCACCTCGCGCAGCTGGCCGTGTGCGTGAACCGCGCGGATCAGGCTGGCGGCGATCACCTCACGCGCGGGGCGTTCGCGTTCGCTGTAATCCATGCCCGTCCCGAAATTCAGCAGGCCCACCTGCTTGGCGGGGTCGGCTGTCAGCATGGTCAGCGGGCGCATCTCATCAACCGCCGCCCACGATCCGTTTTCGCCATCATCGCCTGCCTCATAGGCGATGTGCAGCACGGCATCCGCCAGCCGCTGGTCAAGACCGGCATCCGTCACGGGGGCTGACAGTTGCGCCTCCAGCCAGGCCGCGCGGCCCATCTGCTGCAGGGCGGCGCGATCCGTGTCGGTCGCCCCGAAGGTCAGACGGTTCAGGAACACCTCGTCGGCTGCAACCCCGGTGGCGGCGAGCGCCATCCGGGGCAGGGCGGTTGTCATCGCCAGCGCGATCAGCCGCTGGTGGAACGCGCGACGCGTGAACATCCGGAAAACACTCCTGCCAACTCCGCTTTACGATAGGTCAGCCACCATCCCGGCCAAACGGCCAATCCGTCGCACCGGCGGAAACGTGCCCGTGGCGTGCCATCTTGGCTTTTGCCGGATTTTCGCAGAAAGGAGGCGCATTGGCAGGGGATCAGCATGGCAACCGGTTTTGGCTTTACGCGGCACGCAACCGACGGGAAGGCGCGCACGGGCATCATATCCACCCCGCGTGGCGATATCCGCACGCCTGCGTTCATGCCGGTGGGCACCGCAGCAACCGTCAAGGCCATGCTGCCGGGCTCGGTTCGCGCAACGGGAGCGGATATTCTGCTGGGCAACACGTATCATCTGATGCTGCGTCCTACGGCAGAACGGATCGCGGCCCTTGGCGGGTTGCACCGGTTCATGAACTGGGATCGCCCGATCCTGACCGACAGCGGGGGGTTTCAGGTGATGAGCCTGGCCAGCTTGCGCAAGCTGACCGAAGAAGGCGTGCGGTTTTCCAGCCATATCGACGGGTCCAAACACATGTTGTCGCCCGAGCGGAGCATGGCGATTCAGGCGCTGCTTGGCTCTGATATCGTGATGGCGTTTGATGAATGCCCGGCCTTGCCCGCCACGGATGCGCAGGTCGCC
>JAYSSN010000303.1:0-8972 GCA_043720555.1 Rhodobacterales bacterium
CTGGCCCGCATCACAGCCAGCGCTTCGATCTCGATCTTTTGCAGGCGCGCGGCCTGCTTGCGGATGTCGCTGAAATTGGTGTTGGCGTGGAACAGCGGCACCGCCCACGCGCCCGAGATGACCGAGATCTGCGCATTTGCATCACCACAGATGAAGGGCAGCGCCTCCTGGCTATCGCCCGGGCCGATTTGGAAACATTGCCGCTCGCCCCGCGTGTTCCAGATCAGGTTGGTCAGGAACGACTTCGGGTTATAGTCACGTACCGCGGCGCTGTCCGACATCGCTCCATTATAGACCGTCTCCCCATCGGCGAAATGCACCCGGTCGGGCGCGAACAGATGGCCGTGAGTGCGCGTGCTGCTGACTTTGCTCAGCCATGTCTCGAAATTCTCGAACAGTTCAGAGAAACCCTCAAACACCGAATAGGGTGCTGCCGTGCGCCCATGTTCCAGATCGTAGCTGGGAAATCGGCTTTGCATGTAAAGTCCCGCCCGGCCCTTTATGCGCCGCTCGACCGCCTTGGCAAACAAACGGTCAATCTTGCCCGGATTGGGTTCTGCGGCCTGACCCGACGCATCGTCGGTCAGGAATGTCTGATACAGCCGGTCCGCCCGATGCCAGATCTTGCGGGCCACAAAGCAGTCAGACCGACGCAAAAGTTGCAGGTGGTCATCGTAAAAGATATGTGGCTTGCCCTGAAAATCGAACTTCGACAGCGTCAAAGACCGGCTTTCCACGTTACCCGATACCTGGCGCACGAGCGTCTGGAAGTAGCTTTCATCCGGGATCCAGACCTTGCGGAAATAACGGTCAATCTCGGCCCGGTCGGGGTTTTCCAGAATGGCGGTCAGGGTCTGCCGTGTCAGGCACCACCACTGGCTGCCCAGATGCGGCACAATCCCCGGCGGAATGCGCCGCTTTAGCCCAACCTTTCTTTGCAGCCGTACATAAAAATCGAACAGCTTGCGTCGCTTGCGCCATGAAAACGGAAAGCGCATCGTGAAGCGTTCAAGGTTCAGCCCGCCAATGGTCCAGCCCACGTCCTCGGTCGTCACGGACTCGATGAAATCGGTTTTGGGGCGGTCATCCAGATAGGCGATCATCTCGGCAACCGGACGCAGGGGCATACAGGACCCGGACGCCAGATACACATGCCGCACATCGGCAAATTCGCGCAGCATCAGCATCGCCGCCGCCTGTGTGGCGGCCGTGATCCCCCAAGTGCCCCATTCACAGGCGTAACGCCTTGAAAACCGAACATTCGGCAGGTCAGACAGCGCCGTGACAAGCCCCTGATACTGCCTGCGACCGACGCGCGCATCAACGTGGATCACCACGGGGCAGTCGCGCGTCGCCCAATGGCGCGCGACCTGTGCGGCCCGGTCCAGTGCGGTATGGCACAGCATCAGAAAACCGACCGTCATGCCCAGTTACCCTTCGACATCAGCCCCAAAATCTCCAGCTGGCGCCAATTGATATACTTCTCGCTCCACTTGCACCAAAAGTCCGGCTGGGCGGCAAGCCCGTCGGCATAGGCCTTGTACTCGGCGCTGTTGGCATAGTGCTGGCGCCGCTGCATTTCTTCATTTGCCTTGGTGCTGAAGGTATCCAGAAACTTGGCGTGCAACAGGCAGCCTGATGCCTTTTCGCCCCCCCATTCGTCGTACACGAGGTTCAGCCCGCGTGGCAGCAGCATGTGGGTCGAACTTTCATAGGCGTAGTTGCGGTGCCATTTCACCAACGGTGTCTTGTTCAGCGCAGGCGCCTTGGCGGGGGCGTTGGTAAAGAACATCCGCGCGCGCGGGCCGCCCTGAATCCACAGATTGCCCTGCCGGGCATTGCGCTTGATCGCATAGTTCCCGCTGTCGAAATACTGCGCAATATCGAACGGATCCTGATCCTCCGCATAGGGCTGTGCATCGACCGGACCCTTGGGGTACATGTCCAGCAGCATCGCCGAAAACGACCGGATCGCCGAGGCATCCAGCCAATCCGTCAGCGCCCGCAGGGGCCGGGTTTCGCAGAACGGATAGATCAGAAATTCATCGACATCGACTGTCAGACACCAGCGCCCATGACAGAGTTTGCGTTGCAGGTGCGTCAGCCAGTCGACCCCGAAATGCGATTTCTTGTAGCTGCCCTTGGTGGTCCAGAGCGACACGTCTTTTTGCGCGGCCAGATATTCGCGCGACCCGTCGTCGCTGTCATTGTCCACGAACAGGAAATGATCCACACCCAGATTGCGATAGTAGCGCAGGAAATAGGGCAGCCGAACCCGTTCGTTCCGCAGGGTGGACAGCAGGACGATTCCATCAGGCTGCAACGTCGCAGTGCGGTCAGCAACCAACGAAAGCTCACGCCCGCGCCGCCATGCGCGCAGGTGGCAGCGTTGCCGCCGCAGCCTTAGCCTGTATCCCTCAACCACGCCCACTTCGTTACCCAACCCTCCCGACCGGGATCAGCGCCCCTGTTTCGTAAATCATAGTTACTTAAGAGGTGTTACGCGAATTCATGCAACTGATGCAAAAGTAGGCACAGCGCTGGCGCAAGTAAATGCTGCTGCGGCCGATCATATCCAGGCGCCGCGCGACATGAGGCCCATTGCTTCCAGCTGTTGCCACCCGGCATAGCGTTGCGACCGCTCGCACCACAACTGCGGGTTGGAAATCAGCCCGTTGTAATAGTTGCGATACTGCGCAGAGTTGTTGAAATGCTCTTGCCGGGTCGTTTCATCGGCGGATCTGCTGACCACATCGTGTAGAAACTTTGTGTGCAGAAGGACGCCGCTTGTGCGTTCTTCGCCACGCTCGCCATAAGTTTTGTTCAGACGCGGCGGCAAAATCTGATGGGTCGAGTTGACGTAGGCGTAGCGGCGGTGCCATTTCACCAGCGGCGTCTTGTTCAGCGTGGGTGCGCGGCGCGGCTGATCCTGAAAGAAAATCCGCCCCCGCACGCCACCTTGAATCCAGAGATTTCCCAACGGCTCCTGGCGTTTGATGCCGTAGTTCCCGGCATCGAACCAGCCCAGCACCTCCGTCGGGTTCTGCCCCGGCACATAGGGCGCGTCCGCCAAAGCAGCGTTCGGATATAGGTCCAGCATCATGGCCGCGAACGACCGTACACCACCCGCCTCAAGCCAGCCGGTCAGAGCGGCGAGGTTCCGCGTTTCCCAATATGGGTAAATGAACAGCTCATCCGCATCCAGCGTCAGGCACCAGTGCCCATGGGCGTGGCGGATCTGCAGCCAGGTCAACCAATCCACCCCGAACCGCGACAACCGATAGCTGTCCGGTGTCGTCCACAGCGATACATCCGGCTGCGCAGCCAGAAAGTCGCGCGTGCCGTCGTCGCTGTCATTATCGACAATCAGAAAATGATCGACGCCCACACGCCGATGGTGATCCAGAAAATAGGGCAAGCGGATCATTTCGTTCCGCACGGTCATCGCGGCCAACACATCGGCCGGGCGGATGTTTCCGGTGCGGTTGGCTACCACCGTCAGCTGTGATGCCTTGCGAAATGCCCGAAACAGGTAGCGCCGCCGTTTCCAGCGCAACCGATAGGTCATCCACAGATCAGGCGCGGTGCGGCTCAACCCGTTGGCCCTTCCCGGACCGGCCCTATTGCGCGGCTTTTTGCAGGGCGATCATGTCGTTCAGATACGCCCCGAATTCATCGCGCAGGTCCGGACGTGCCAGCCCAAAAGCGACCGTTGCCTGCAAAAACCCGGCTTTGGAGCCGCAGTCGTACCGCTGTCCGCGGAACCGATAGCCATAGACGTTGCTGTCGCCCTTCGTTTCTTCGGCTATCGCATCAGTCAATTGAATTTCGCCCCCGGCGCCCTGCTTCATCCGGTTCAGGTTGTTCAGAACCTTGGGCGTCAGGATGTAGCGCCCGATCACGGCAAGGTTCGACGGGGCATCTTCGGATTTCGGCTTTTCGACCATGCCCTTGACGCGGACGATGGCCCCCATGTCCTCGGCGATATCGAGCACGCCATAGGATGAGGTCCGTTCAGGCGACACTTCCATCGCGGCCACCATGTTGCCGCCGGTCTGAGCATAAGCCTCGACCATCTGCTGCAGGCAGGGTGTTTCGGCGGCAATCACGTCGTCGGGCAACAACACTGCAAACGGCTCATTCCCGATCAGCCGCCGCGCGCACCACACCGCGTGACCCAGACCCAGCGGGCGGTTCTGCCGCAGATAGGCAATCGCCCCGGAATCCATGTTGGTTTCGCGCAACGCCTCCAGCAGCGCGTCCTTGCCCGACCGTTTCAGCGATGCCTCAAGCTCGGGCGCGCTGTCAAAGTAATCCTCAAGCGCGGACTTCCCCCGCGATGTCACAAAGATGAATTCCTTGATGCCGGCGGCGCGTGCCTCGTCGATCGCGTATTGGATCAGCGGGCGGTCCACCAGCGTCATGATCTCTTTGGGGATCGACTTTGTCGCGGGCAGGAACCGCGTGCCAAGGCCCGCAACCGGAAAAACGGCCTTGGTAATCTTCTTTATTCTTGTTGTACTCGCCATGTGACACATACCTTTTTCGTCACTGTAAACCGTTACGGTCACATTGAAATCCGATTTTTCGGTTCAGACCAGTTTTGCATCCTTAAGAACATACGTTCTCACAGAAAGTTCAAACGCGCCGCTCTCATGGCACCGTTTGCCTGAAAAGTGATGGGATATTTTTGCCTGATTTCCCCCCGACCCGCACCGCTCAGGCCATGGCTGCCATCATTGCTTCGATACGGGCCACGTCACTGGGGTTGTTCAGCTCCCAGAACTGGCGTCCGCGCGCCTGCACTTCCACACACAGCACCTGCCGCCCGTTTTCCAGAAATCGCAGCTGCTCCAGACCTTCGAGGGTTTCCAGCGGCCCCACCGGCCAAGCCGGATAGGCAGCCAGCGCAGCGGGCCTGTAGGCGTAGACGCCGACATGGTGAAACACCGGGGTAGGTTCCTCGTCACCATACGTCTTGCCAGTGTAGGGGATCACTTCCTTGCTGAAGTACAGACCCCGCCCCGCCGCGCCAAAGACCGCCGTCGTGCCGCCCACCCGGCCCTCGCGACGATCCGCCAGAAGCCCGGACACCGCGCGCCCGTCGCAGCGCAGCACTGGTGTGGCGATGTCCGCCGCCGGGTCTGCGCGCAACGCTGCCACCAGATCCTCGACAAACCAGGCAGGCGTCAGCGGCGCATCACCTTGCAGGTTCACCACAATGTCGAACCCTGGCAAAAGCTGGGCCACTTCTGCGCAGCGTTCCGTGCCGTTCAGCCACGCAGATGATGTCATCACCACCTCGGCGCCGAACGCTTCGGCGTGGGCATGAATGCGTGCATCGTCGGTTGCCACGACGACCCGGTCCACCCCCCGCACGCCCATCGCCGCTTCCCAGCTGCGCTGAATAAGCGTCTTGGTGCCATCAGGCCCGGTCAGCTTTACCAAAGGCTTGCCCGGATAGCGTGTGCTGGCATAGCGGGCGGGAATGGCCACCAGCACGGTCATTTCAACACGACCCCCGGCGCATAGGCGATGAAGAACGGATTGTCCCAACCGGCTTTGCCATAGGCCAGCGGTGTGTGGTCATCGAGCCGCACCACATGCCCGCCTGCACCTCGCAGCACAGCGTCGCCCGCCGCGGTGTCCCATTCCATGGTGCGCCCCAGACGCGGATACAAATCGGCCTCACCGGTCGCCACGAGACAGAATTTCAAACTGGACCCTGCACTTTTCATGTCCCGCACCCGATAGCGCCCGATGTAATCATCGGTGGCCTGATCCCGGTGCGATTTCGATGCAACGACCATCAATGCTGCATTGTCTGGCGCGCGGACCGCGATCTCGCGTACGTCGCCCGTCGCATCCTTGGCAAACGCGCCCGTTTCCTCGACGGTGACGCCATCCGGCCGGGTGTAGAACAGCCGTCCCTGCGCGGGCGCATAGACCACGCCGCGTACCGGCAAACCGTCCTGCACATACGCGATGTTCACCGTAAAATCGCCGCGCCTCTGGACGAATTCCTTGGTTCCATCCAGCGGGTCCACGATCAGGAATGTCTGTGCCCGCAGGTCATGGCTGTCGGCCTGTTCTTCCGTGATCAGCACCACATTTGGGAACGCCGCCCGCAAACCTGCCGAGATCAGTGCATCCGCCGCCTCATCGGCTTCGGTGACGGGGGACGCATCGCCCTTTGCACGCACTTCAAAATCGGGGCCATTGTAAACCTGCATGATCCGGTCGCCCGCCTCGAGCGCGAGGCGGCGGATCACCGGGATCAGTCTGTCAAAGTCCATCATCGTCTCCAGGTTCGGCAGTTGTTGAAAAGCGCGCGGTCCCGCTTTATCATGCGCCAGCAAGGGAACAGCAAGATTTCCCTGCCAAAAGGTGGCCCATCCACCGCCAGAGGTTGCAGCATGTTCCGCGTGACGAGACCCCGATCGACCACCCGGACCGCGCTTGCGATGTGCGAGTTGATCTTCCACGGGGCGGTGCGCGCGGTGCGCAAGAGCCACGGCAACGCCATGTTCGGCCTGTTGATGAACATCTTCCAGACCGTGATCCTGATTCTTTTCTTCTGGTTCATGGGGACCTTTCTGGGCGTGATGCGAAACGCGATCCATGGTGCGAACTTCGTGGTCTACATCATGTCCGGCATCTTCATGTTCATGACCCATGTCAAAGCGATCGGCGCTGTCGCCGGGGCCGAAGGTCCGACCTCTGCCATGATGATGCATGCGCCGATGAACACGATCGTCGCCATCGCGTCAGCGGCGTTGTCGCAGCTTTATCTGCAGACGTTGTCCGCAGCAGTCGTTCTTTATGTCTATCACGCGGCTTTCACGCCGATCACGATTCTGGATCCCGTAGGCATGATGGGCATTTTCCTGTTGTCCTGGGCATCTGGCGTTGCCATCGGGATGATCTTCAAGGCCGTGACGCCATGGCAGCCCGACTTCTTTGGTATCGCCTGCGGGCTCTATACACGGATCAACATGCTGGCATCGGGCAAGATGTTCCTCGTCAATACGCTGCCGCCCAAGACCCGTAATTTTTTCGACTGGAACCCGCTGTTCCACACCATCGATCAGGGCCGGGGTTACATCTTTCTGAACTATACACCGCGGTACACCTCGATCGAGTACCCGTTGAAGGTTGTCGCTGTATGCATGCTGATCGGGTTGATGGGCGAATTCTATACGCGCAAGCACGCCTCGGCCAGTTGGGGTGCCGGCAAGTGAGCCCGGCCTCCATGTACCGTGCCGCTGACGAACGGACGAAAATCACGCCCGAATAATGCAAAATTTGCCGGATCTTGCGGCAGGCCACCGTTGCAGGCTGAAAACCCCACGCCTATATACGGCAAGCAATCGGGTCCGGCCGTCATGCCAGACCTTCCATACCATCGGGGCAGGTGCCTGAAGGGGCCTGCATCCCGACATCGCCTAAGGAAAGGGATCACACATGGCCAAAGTCATCGGTATCGACCTTGGAACAACCAACTCTTGCGTCGCCATCATGGATGGCTCGCAACCCCGCGTCATCGAAAATGCCGAAGGCGCGCGCACGACACCGTCCATCGTCGGCTTTACCGACAATGAACGCCTTGTGGGTCAGGCCGCCAAACGGCAGGCTGTCACCAACCCCACCAACACCGTCTTTGCCGTCAAGCGCCTGATCGGTCGCCGCATGGACGATGCGCATCTCGCCAAAGACAAAAAGAACCTGCCCTACACGCTGGTGAATGGCGGCAACGGCGATGCCTGGGTCGAAGTGCGTGGCGAAAAATACTCGCCCTCGCAAATCTCGGCCTTCATCCTGCAAAAGATGAAAGAAACGGCTGAAGCCTATCTCGGCGAAACCGTGACCCAGGCGGTCATCACCGTGCCGGCCTATTTCAACGACGCCCAGCGTCAGGCGACCAAGGACGCAGGCAGGATCGCGGGCCTTGAAGTGCTGCGCATCATCAACGAACCGACGGCTGCCGCGCTCGCCTATGGCCTCGACAAGAAAGATACCAAGACCATCGCCGTGTACGATCTTGGCGGCGGTACCTTCGACATCACCATCCTTGAAATCGACGATGGCCTGTTCGAAGTGAAATCCACCAACGGTGATACTTTCCTTGGTGGTGAAGATTTCGACATGCGCATCGTCAACTATCTGGCAGATGAGTTCAAAAAGGAACACGGCGTTGACCTGACGCTGGACAAGATGGCCCTTCAGCGCCTGAAAGAAGCGGCGGAAAAGGCCAAGATCGAACTGTCCTCGGCCACCCAGACCGAGATCAACCAACCCTTCATCAGCATGGACCGCAACACGGGCCAGCCTTTGCACCTCGTCGTCAAGATGACCCGTGCGAAACTGGAATCACTCGTGGCCGACCTGATCAAAGCGTCGATCAAGCCCTGCCAGGCCGCGTTGAAAGATGCAGGTCTTGCAATCGGTGACATCGATGAAGTCGTGCTTGTCGGCGGGATGACCCGGATGCCGAAAGTGATGGAAGAAGTCACCAAATTCTTCGGCAAGGAACCGCACAAGGGCGTCAACCCCGATGAAGTGGTGGCTTTGGGTGCCGCCATTCAGGCCGGCGTTCTGCAAGGTGATGTGAAGGATGTGGTCCTGCTCGACGTGACCCCGCTGTCGCTGGGCATCGAAACCCTTGGTGGCGTGTTCACCCGCCTGATTGACCGCAACACGACCATCCCGACGAAGAAATCGCAAATCTTCTCGACGGCGGAAGACAACCAGAACGCCGTGACGATCCGCGTCTTTCAGGGTGAACGCGAAATGGCCGCCGACAACAAGATGCTCGGCCAGTTCAACCTTGAACAGATCCCGCCCTCGCCGCGCGGCATGCCGCAGATCGAGGTTACCTTCGACATCGACGCCAACGGCATCGTCACCGTCAAGGCCAAGGACAAGGGCACCAGCAAGGAACAGGCCATCACCATTCAGGCCTCGGGCGGCCT
>JAYSSN010000304.1:0-8934 GCA_043720555.1 Rhodobacterales bacterium
ATGACGGGGATCGAAACCGCACGCGCGAGTGCTGCGGTGGATGTGGTGTCAGGGCCTTGCATGGCGCCGTCACGGTCGATGTCGGTGTAGATGATCGCGGCCACACCTGCATCCTCGAAGCTGCGGGCGAGGTCGGTGGCCATCACATCGGTTTCCACAGCCCAGCCCTTGGTCGCGACGCGCCCCTTGCGGGCGTCAATGCCGACGGCAATCTGGCCCGGAAAAGCCTTTGCCGCCGCGCGCACGAGGGCCGGGTTTTCGACGGCGACGGTGCCGAGGATGACACGGGCGAGGCCCTTTTCCAGCCAGCCCGCAATCGTCGCCATATCGCGGATACCACCACCGAGTTGTGCAGGCACGGTGATGCGGGCCAGAATTGCGTCCACCGCCGCAGCGTTCACCGGGGCGCCGGCAAATGCGCCGTTCAGATCGACAAGGTGTACCCAGGCGCAGCCGGCATCCTGAAACGCGCGGGCCTGTGCGGCGGGATCGGTGCCGAACACCGTGGCCTTGTCCATGTCGCCGCGCAACAGGCGCACGCAATGGCCGTCTTTCAGATCAATGGCGGGATAAAGGATCATCGCAGGCTCCGGTTTGCGGCCCGTTTGGCAGAGGAAACCCGATTTGCCAAGGGACGCGGCGTCATGCTTGATCGGCATTGCGCCGCGACAGATGCTGTCCGCCCATGACAGGGAGGTCCACCATGAAGAAACTGCTACTTGCCACCGTCTTGATGTTTGCCGCAGGTGTCGCACAGGCCGATCCGCTGGAGGGCCTTTGGGCCACCGCCGCGGATGACAATGGCAACTCCGGGCTGATCGAAGTGAAGCCCTGCGGTGCGGCCCTGTGCGGCACGCTGATCAAGGCGTTTGATGCCGCAGGTGTGGAAATGGCCAGCCCGAATGTGGGCCGTCAGTTGATCTGGGATACACTGCCGAAAGGTGACGGCGAGTACCGCGGAATGCTCTATTCGCCCGACCGGGACGCAGAATACAAATCCAAGCTGGTCTTGACGGGCGACCGTCTGTCGGTGTCCGGCTGCCGTCTGGGTTTTTGTCGCGAAGGCGGCGTCTGGACGCGCCAGTAAGCGCAAGTTCCGGGTCGCGGTTCATGGTGGCCCGGAGTATCCTTTGCCCGTAACGGTGAAGGCATGTCACGATCAGACTGGATACGCTTGCTGACCCTGTCCCTGCACATGGGTTAGCGCGTTCATTTGCGTCGAGGTCGCCCGGCGCAGCTTGCCGCCACTGAGCGTCGTATGGCGCGGGTGACGCTGGGCGCGGTTTTTGGGTGGCTGGTGTCCATCAAGGGGCGGCTGTGGCGGAGGGCGGCATGAAGCGGGCGGGACTGACGGGGCAGGCCATTGGTGACGTTGCCTATGCAGAGATGGTGGGCAAGGGCCGCTTCGATGGCGCTTATGGCGTGGTCAGCACGGGGATCGTCTGTGTGGCGGGATGTCCCGCGCGGCAACCGCTGCAACGCAATGTGCTGGTTTACCGGACGGTGGATACGGCGGTGGCCGAGGGGTTTCGGGTTTGCAAACGCTGTGGTGTGAAAATTGTCAGCGGGAACTGTTCCAGTTAAGTGGTTATCATCAATTTCCTGCGTTATGTCTCACACCGTTCGGTTGTGCACTTTTCGCAGTGTCATGCGGAATGGCCCCAGACCCCGGCGGCGGCACGGTTGGGAACCGGAGTGCGCGGCAATCGTTGGTTGCGGTAAATCCCGAGATCAGGAAGGATCAACCCCATGACCTTTGTCACCGCGACAGACGGCACGAACATTCACGTCCGCGATTGGGGCCACGGGCGTCCCGTCGTGATGATCCACGGGTGGCCGCTGAGTGGCGAGAGCTGGGAGTACCAGGCCGTGCCGCTGACCAAAGCCGGTTTTCGGGTGATTGCCTATGATCGGCGCGGCTTTGGCAAATCTGACCAGCCCTATGGCGGGTATGACTATGACACCTTTGCCGATGATCTGGCGGCGGTGATAGCCGCGCTGGCGCTGGATGATGTCGCACTCGTGGGGTTTTCCATGGGGGGGGGCGAAATCGCCCGTTACATGTCGCGCCATGCTGGCAAGGGCGTGTCGCAGGCCGTTCTGGTGGCGGCGGTGACACCTTACATGCTGCGCACCGCTGATCGTGACGTGGGCATCGGGCAGGCCGATATCGACGGCATCAAGGATGGGTTGCGCACGGACCGGCCGGCCTTCTTGTCCGGGTTTTTCAAGACCTTTTATGGCAACAGCCTGCTGGGCGGCGGTGTCAGTCAGGGTGTGCTGGACTGGTCGATGATGATGGCGATGCAGGCAAGCCCGAAGGCGACACTGGACTGCGTCGATGCCTTTGGTACCACCGATTTCCGGCCCGACATGGCGGCGTTTCATGTGCCCACGCTGATTATTCACGGCACTGCTGACAACACGGTTCCGATTGATGCCACGGGGCGCGAGGCGGCACAGATGATCGCCGGGGCGCAACTGATCGAATATGAGGGTGGCGCGCACGGCATCACCGCAACCCATGCAGATCGGCTGACTGAGGATCTGATGGCGTTTGTTCACAAGTGATGCCGCGGCAGGGCGGCACTGCAGATCGCCGTCCGCGTCTTCAGCGGCAGCGAAGTGAAGCGCCCGCCGTATCATGTGCGGATTGTGCAAGCATGTCGCACTGTAAGGCTGTGTTTAGGGTGTCCATTGCAAGAAATTCGCAATCAGGCGCAGCCCCGCGCCCTGTGACTTTTCCGGGTGGAACTGCGTGCCGACCATAGTGTCGCGGCCAATGATGGCGGTAATGTCGCCTGCGTAATCGACATGCGCCAGACGGTGGGCGGGGTTGGTCACGCGCATGTGGTAGGAGTGGACGAAATAGGCGTGATCACCGGTCCGGATGCCCGCCAGCACGGGATGGGGATGGTCCACCACCAGATCATTCCATCCCATATGCGGCACCTTGAGGGTGGGATCGGCGGGAGTGATGCGCACCACCTCACCCCCGACCCAGTCAAAGCCGGGGGTGTCGGCGTATTCGCGGCTCCACGTGGCCATCATCTGCATGCCGACGCAAATGCCAAGGAAGGGGCGGGCTTTGACGCGGACGGCCATTTCAATGGCCTCGAACAGCCCACCGTAGGTGCCAAGGGCGGCGCGGCAGGCGGGGAAAGCACCGTCACCGGGCAGCACGATGCGGTCGGCGCGCGCCACGTCCTCGGGTCGGCTGGAGACGAGGACATCGCCACGCGCGCCTTCCGCCGCCATACGCTGAAACGCTTTTTCGGCGGAATGCAGATTGCCGCTGTCGTAGTCGACAAGGACGGTCAGGCTCACGGCAAGGCTCCGTCCGGGAAGGTGCGGGCCCACAAGGATTTTTGCAACTCCTTGCAAAGTTCTTCGCTGAAATCTGCGGCCTGCGTCACAGTGATCCCTTGGTCGAGGGGATGGCTGTACTGCGCGGGTCGGTCTCGACCGCCATGCGCAACGCGCGGGCGACCGCCTTGAAGCACGCCTCGGCGATGTGGTGGCTGTTGAAGCCGTGGATCATGTCGACATGCAGCGTGATGCCGCCGTGGGTGGCCAGCGCCTGAAAGAACTCGCGCACCAACTCGGTGTCGAACGTGCCGATCCTGGCGGTGGGAAACGCGACGTTCCACACAAGAAAGGGCCGCGCCGACAAATCAATTACGGCGCGCACCTGCGCGTCATCCATCGGCAGGCTGCATTCGCCATAGCGGCGGATTCCACGCTTGTCGCCCAGAGCAACCGTGAGAGCCTGCCCGATGGCGATGCCGGTATCTTCGACCGTGTGGTGATCGTCGATGTGCAGATCGCCCTTGGCTGAGATGTCCATGTCGATCAAGGAATGCCGCGCGAGTTGATCCAGCATGTGGTCAAAGAACCCCACGCCGGTCGCGGCGCGGTGCGTCCCCGTACCGTCCAGAGCGACCGAAACGGTCACATCGGTTTCATTCGTCTTTCGCGTGATAACAGCGCTACGCATGGGGCACCTTCTGTCTGACGCCCGCGTCATATGCCGGGAATGTCCGTTGGCCAAGGGCTTATTCCGCGCGCCGGTCATCGGGGGGCTGTTGCGTTCGTGGTGCAACGCGCAAGGGGGCGCGCGTCTGGCCGGAACGGGCCGCCCTCATGCGGCACAAGCGCTGCGATCCCGTCACCGCAGCACTGCGCCCGGTCATGCATCGATGCGGTGGCGCTGACGCCATCCGCCACCGCGAGCGCCTTACGGGCGGCCATACCTGCATATGGACCGCGCGCCGGGACCGTGCGGGTGCACAACGCCACACGGCGCGGCAGTACCGGCTGATCCGGGATCGGATCAGGTGGTTTGCGCCACCACGTCCGGCACGATCCCGGACGCTGCGATAAACGGTGCCGTATCCATCCCGGCAAACAACCCGTGGCGCGCGATCAACACGGTTCCCATCCCCGCCGCCCGCCCTCCCAACACGTCCGTATGCAGCGTATCGCCCACCATGGCGATGCGGTGCGCGGGAATGCCCGGCAGCAGGGCCTTTGCCACGTCATAGGCATCGCCGAACGGTTTGCCAAAGAACACCGGATTGAGGCCAAATTCATCCGCCAGATCGTGGGCATAGGCGCCCGGTTCGATCGACAGGCCGTCTTCGCGCGGGGCGACCAGATCGGGGTTTGCCACGACCACCGGGCGGGGTTTGTGGGCCAGCGCCGCACGCAGCCGTGCCTGCAGGGCCTGATCCCAACGCGCAGTTGAAAGCAGCAGAAACCCTTCGGCCCGATCAAGGGCGCGCGGGTCATCCAGCAGATCGATCACCCGCGCAGGGATGTCGGAAAAGCCATCGCCCAAAGCGGCAACCGCACCCCAAAGCAGGCCCCCTGCCAGATGCGCACAGGCCACATCGCGGCTGGAGACGACTTCGTTTTCGGTGAAATCAAAACCCAAGGCATGATACTTTCGCAGCGCCTCGGCGCGCGGATAACTCGCCGCGTTTGTCAGCACGATCAAACGCTTGCCCATGGCGCGCAGAGCGGCCATCCGCTGTACCGCCCCCGGGATCGCCGTGGTGCCGATGTTCAGCACGCCAAACGCATCCAGCACAAACGCATCATACCGGTGCGCCACATCCGCCAGCGATCCGACATGATCCGACCGCGCCGGAAACTCCGCCTGCGGCAGCCGCGCGCGGACCGATTCATAGCGTTGAAACGCGCCCTCGGCATGTGTCAGGTCATACACTCGAATAACCGCCCTCGATCATCATGATCGCACCATTCACCAGATCCGATGCGGGCGAAGCAAGATACAGCGCCATGTCGGCCACCTCCACCGGTTCACCAAACCGCCGGGCCGGAGTGGCGGCCATCATGGGGCCGGATTTTTCCGGCGCACTCCACACCTGTCTGCCCATCGGGGTCAGGATCACTGTCGGGCAGATCGCGTTCACCTGCACGTTATGGCGTGCCCACTCCGCGCAAAGCGATTTTGTCAGCGCGTTCAACCCGCCCTTGGATGCCGCATAGGCCGCGTGATCATCCAGCGCGATCACCCCGGTTTGCGACGAAATCATGATGATCTTGCCCGCCCTTCGCGCGATCATTGCGGGGGCAAGCGCCTGGGACAAAAGGAAAGGCGCCCGCAGATTGACAGCCATCGTTTCATCCCACTGGCCCACCGACAGGTCGGTTGCCGGTGCGATCCGGGCGATTCCGGCGGAATTGACAAGAATGTCGATCGGTCCCCACGCCATGGCCTTGACCGCCGCCGCACCCGGCCCGTCATGTGTTGCCATGTCCGCCACGATGGTCAAACATCGCCGCCCATGCCCCCGCACCACATCCGCCACCGCCGCCAGTCCGTCCGCATCGCGGGCGACCGCAACGATATCAGCGCCCGCTTCGGCAAAAACCGCGCAGATTTCGGCGCCGATGCCCTTGGATGCCCCGGTTATCAGGGCGGTTCTGCCGGCGATGGAAAAGCGGTCCTTCCAGCCCATGCTCACTCCAGATTGGTGTGGCGCGCACGCATTGCGGCGGCTGTGGCGCCGATATGGTCACGCAAGGCCAGGATCAGCATTTCAAACACCAGATACTGCGCCCCTTCAAACAACGATCCCATCGGCAATACGGATGCCGGCGCGTGATCGTCGGCCATCGTTTGCGCCGGGATCACCAGCACCGCGTCGCACGAAACGGGCACTGCACCCGTCGGCTGGGCTGTCACGCATGCCGTCCGCGCGCCTGCTGCCGTCGCCACACCAACCAATCCTGCCACGGTGGAAAAGTCGCCCGGCCCTGCGCTGACGATCAGCAGATCGCCTGCGCCAACCGGCGGGCACGACATATCCCCCACCACATGCGCATCAAGCCCCAGATGATAAAGTCGCATCGCCAGCGCCCGCATCATCAAGCCCTCGCGCCCCACGCCGTAGGCAACGATGCGCGCAGCCCGTGCAATTTCAGCCACCATGGCGTGCAGGGCTTCGGGATCGACGCGCCCCGCAGCAGCGGTCAGTTCCGCCCCCGCTTGCGCGACCTGCGTGGCATAGCTCATGCGCGTCCCCTTTGGCCTGCATCCGGTGGCAGGATGGCAAAAAGCGCCGGATCCAGAAGCCCCGCCTCGTCCAGCAGATCCAGCACGGTATAGCGCGCGCGGATAAAGCGTGCGCCCCGGATGGTGCGCTGCAAATCATCCGTCGTGACACCAATGTCGGCGGCGGTTGCAGGTGCGCCCGCCGCGCGCAGAAGCGCAGTCATGTCATCCGCCGGGATCAGCTGGTCGCGCAAGCGGCGAACAGTTGCGGGCCAGACCTGCGCCAGCCGTTCCAGCCGCGCCAGTAACGGCGCGCCTTCGATATGCTTTGCGCGCGTCTCGGCCAGTGCACGCGCGCCGATCACCGGGTTGGGAATGCAGGCCGCAATCATGCGGGCCTTGTCCGCGATCGTGGGCGCAACCGCGACAAGCGCAGCAGGATCGATCAGCGAAAGATCCTGACCGAGCAGCCAATCATAAAGCCGCAACGCCGCGACACAGCCAACAGCCACGCAGGCCCCGTGGCTGACACGCTCGCCCGCGAGGGTCAGATCCTCCATCTCCCACAGATGCGCGATCTGATGATCGGCACCCGAGGCGGGGCGCGACGTCCCATGGGTCTCCATCGCCAGACCGACCAGGGTCAGGCCGCTGAACAACCCCTCTATTGCGGCGCGGTCGCCCTGGCGCAGGCGCGCCGGATCGGCCAGCCAGCCGCGCAGGCCACCCTGCACCATTGGCCAGGCGGCATCGTCGATCGCCTCGATCCCCAGCGCATCGGCGATGATCCAGTCGGCTCCGGCGGGCACCTTGCCCGACAAATCCCCATAACCCCAGCCGATCATGCGGGCAGGGGCCGCAGCGATCACATCAAGATCGGCCAGTACGGCGCGCGCGGCACGGCAGGGTATCGTGATCTTGAACCCGTTCTCGGCCAAGGGCGCACCTGCGGACGTGTAGCCATCCATCGACGCCGCTGTCGCCACGCAAAGATAGGGACGGTCCAGCCGAAACGCCGCGTATTTGACAACATCGTTCAGCACGCCAGACCCCACGGCCACAGGAACTGCGGCATCTTCGGCCAGCACGCCCATCAGGGTTTCGGCCAGATCCACCGACGGTTTGGGACGCGGGCTGCCAGGCAAAACATGCGCCCTTACGGCAATGCCGCTGGCGCGCAAGGCGGTCGCCACGGATTGCCCGGCGGCGCGCCATGTGTTTTCATCGGCAATGACGCAGGCCGGGCCGCTGAACTGCCGCTGATAAAGCGCACCTGCCTGCGCCAGAACGCCGCGCCCGACCAGCACTTCGGCCACCATCTGCGATCTGTGCACCGCCTGGGACAGCACATCGCTCATGCGGCACGGATTGCGGACAGCGTGCCGCCGTCGGTGCCAAAAAGGTGGATCCGCGCGGCAGGCAGCGTCAGCCCGACCGTATCGCCGGCATCAACTGCGGTATCGCCGGCGGCGCGCACGACCAGCGTGTCACCGGGGCCGGTGCGGACATAAAGATAGCTGTCGCCCCCCAGTGTTTCTCGCAAGGTCACCTGTCCGGCAATGTCGCCCGCGACCCCCAGCCCGATATGCTCTGGCCTGATCCCCATGCGGGCAGATTGCACTGAAATGGGTGCCGCAAAGTCATTGTCACCATAGCGGATGCGCCCGCCGGATGCCGCGACATCCAGAAAGTTCATCGACGGCGCGCCGATGAACCCCGCTACGAATTCGGTGCGCGGGTGATGATACAAGTCCAGCGGTGAGCCCACCTGCTCGATCCGGCCCGCGTTCAGCACGACGATCTTGTCGGCCATGGTCATCGCCTCGACCTGATCGTGGGTGACGTAAATCATGGTGGCCCCGAGCTCGCGGTGCAGCGCCTCAAGCTCCACCCGCATCTGCACGCGCAGCTTGGCATCAAGGTTGGACAGCGGTTCGTCGAACAGGAACACCTTGGGTTGCTTCACGATGGCCCGCCCAATGGCAACCCGTTGGCGTTGCCCGCCCGAAAGTTGCGCGGGTTTGCGTTCAAGGTAGTCGGTCAGTTGCAGGATGCGCGCCGCCTCGGCGATCCGCGCCACCCGGTCTGCGGGCGCGAAGTTGTTCACCTTCATCCCGAAATCCATATTCTGGCGCACTGTCATGTGGGGGTACAGCGCATAGGACTGAAACACCATCGACACGCCCCGGTCGGACGGCGCCACGTCCGTCACATCCTGCCCGCCGATGCTGATTCGACCGTCGCTGATGCCCTCCAGCCCGGCAATCGACCGCAGCAGGGTAGACTTTCCACAGCCCGAAGGCCCGACGAACACGCAGAACTCGCCATCCGCAATATCCAGCGAAACGTCATGAAGCGCCTGTTGTGCCCCATAAAATTTGCTGACTTCCGCCAGCCGGACATCGGCCATC
>JAYSSN010000305.1:0-3436 GCA_043720555.1 Rhodobacterales bacterium
TGGAAGGTTTACCGCGAGTTGGATCGCAGCTGTCAGGCCCTGCATGCGGCGATCGCTCGGGTGTATGAGCCAATCGTCCAAAGACGGCACGACCGCAACCGCGACCGCTTGCTGCAGATTCAGGACGGCAGGGTAGCTCAGACCGGCAAGATCGCGCTGTTTCTGGTGTTCCAACCCAAGGGCCTGCGCCCGACCGTGCTGCAGACCTGCGCGTATCTGGTGTCCCGCGGCTATGCACCGCTGGTCATCTCCAACGCCCCCCTGCAGGAGGCAGACCTGCAAACGCTGATAGGTTGCGCGTGGAAGATCCTCGTCCGGCCAAACTACGGCTACGATTTTGGCGGCTACCGTGACGGTGTGCTGTGGCTGCACGACCAGGGCATCCTGCCTGAACGGCTGATGATCCTGAACGACAGCATCTGGTTCCCGGTCTGGCCCGGCGAAACACTGATCGACCGGATGGAAGCCGCGCCCGCCGATTTTGTCGGGGCGGTCATCCACCCCGCCCAGAAGCGCCGGAAGAGCGCCGCCTTGCGCCCGGCCTTTCTGGAAAGCTACCTCTACATCGTCAACCAGACGGCTCTGCGCAGCCCGGCCTTCTACCGCTTCTGGCAGGACTTCAAGGTTTCGTCGATCAAGTTCAACGCCGTCTACCGCGGCGAGCGCAGCTTTTCCCACCGGCTTGAACAAGCCGGCCTGATCGCGCAGGGCATCTTCCACGCCGAGGTTCTTGACGCGGCAATTCGGGCCAGGGACGTGGGCTTCCTGCGCAAGGTGCTGGACTACGGCGCCTACACCGACCCAGATTTTCAGGCCGAGCGGGATGCGCTTCTGGCCCGTGATAGCGCAGAACCGGACTGGCGGGCGGCGGCACTTGCGCATATCCACAAGGTCATCGGCCGCCGCAGCAGCTATGCAAGTTTTCCCTACGCCTCATTCCACCTTCTGGGAGTGCCCTTCCTCAAGAAAAGCAGGTTGACCTTCCTTGGTACTGCCTTCGGAACGGTGCAGATCAAGATGCGCACGCAACTTCTGCGGGCTATAGACGCCGGCGACCTGCCCCCGCCTTACCCCGAGGTGCTGGCCGAAATCCGTGCCATCGAGCCGCCGCCGCCCCCCGCATCCGCCGTCGCCCCCCCCGCGCCCTGATCGACAAGAACGGACCACGGCCAAGACCGCAGCAGCGTCCCACCAAGAGAATGAGGAGACAAACCAATGAGCCTTCCGCCCCTGTGGAAAATCCGGCGTGAATTTTGGCGCATCCAGCTTCGGGCCAAGGTCGCCCTCGTACAGATGCTCGGGTTGAAGACGACTATCACCTATGAGGGCTTCGTCATCCCCGTTGGCCGTTCAGGGATGAGCGCCGAGGTAATGATGGGCATCGTCGGCAACTTGTATGAACAGCCAGAGATCAGCGGCCTCAACCGCGTTCTTCGGCGTGGTGACCGGGTGGTGGAACTGGGCGCGGGTTTGGGAGTGATTACCGCGCTGACCGCGCGGCTGGTGGCGCCGGAAGGGCGCGTGCTGGCCTATGAGGCCAATCCCCAACTGATCGACGGCACGCGAGAGTTTCTGGACAAGCACGGAGTTGCCAACGTCGATCTGCGCAACGCCGTGCTGGTGCCGCACAGCGAACCCGGCGCCACCCGCGAATTTCATGTCGCGCGGGTGTTCGCAGTTAGCTCGCTTGTCACCACCGGCGGTCCGGGGCGCAGCGGTACCATTTCGGTCCCGGCCGAGGGAGTGAACGAGGTGATGGCCGATTTTCACCCCGACGTGCTGATCTGTGACATCGAGGGCGGTGAGGCCGAGCTTATCCCCTCACTGGACGCCAGCACCCTGCGCGCCGTGGTCATCGAGATGCACCCCAACCGCCTCACCAAGGCCGAGATCGCCGCGATCGAACAGGCGCTTACCCGGCAAGGCCTTGTCCGACAAACGGAATCGCCCGGTGGCACGGTCGAGATCTATAGCCGCCCCGAATGACTGCCCCCATGACCCGTTCTCTCCTGTTCCTCACCGGCACCCGGGCCGATTTCGGCAAGCTGGAGCCGCTTGCCGCCGCAGCCGCTCTGGCCGGGTTCGGGGTCACGTTCTTCGTCACCGGGATGCACATGCTCGACCGCTACGGGCTGACCAAGCTCGAAGTGCACCGGATGGCGGGGGTTCAGGTGCACGAGTTTCTGAACCAGCGTCCGGGGGACGCGCAGGACATCGTGCTGGCCAAGACCATCACCGGGTTTTCCGACTATGTCACCGAACACCGGCCCGACCTGATCGTCGTGCATGGCGACCGGGTGGAGGCGATGGCGGGGGCGCTGGTGGCCGCGACGAACTACATCCGCTCGGCGCATATCGAGGGGGGCGAGGTGTCGGGCACCATCGACGAGGTGTTCCGCCACTGCAACACCAAGCTGGCGCACGCGCATTTCGTGTCGTCCGAACGGGCGGCGCTCAGGGTGATGGCGCTGGGCGAGCCGGAGGAGACGATCCACGTCATCGGCTCTCCGGAGCTGGATTTCCACTCCGGCCCGTCGGGGGTGACGATTGCCGAGGTGAAGGCGCGGTATGGCATCCCGTTCGATGACTACGGGATTGCGGTGTTCCATCCGGTGACCTCGGAAGCAGCGGAGATGGGCGCACAGGCGCGGGCGCTTTATGGCGCGCTGGCAGCATCGGGGCGGAATTTCGTCCTGATCGCGCCGAACAACGACCCGGGGTCGGAGGCGATTTTCGCGGTGATCGAGGGGCTGCCGAAAGCGCGGTTCCGGCTGATCCCGTCGATGCGGTTCGCGCATTTTTCCGAACTGATGCGAAGCGCGGCCTGCATGGTCGGCAATTCCAGCGCAGGGGTGCGGGAGGCGCCGTTTCTGGGCATTCCGTCGCTGGATGTGGGCACGCGGCAGACCAACCGGGCCGAGGCGGCTTCGGTGGTGGCCTGCATGGCGACGGACGGGCCGGCGATCACGCGTTTTCTGGCGGATATGTGGGGGCAACGGCATCCGGCGCATCACGGCTTTGGGGCGGGCAGGGCGGCCGACCGGTTCGTGGCGGTGTTGAAGGACGCGGCATTCTGGCAGAGGGGCCTGCAGAAGGCGTTCCGCGACCTTGGCTGAGGCGCGGACCGGCCTTCTGCTGCACGGCTGGCTGGCGCTGTCGCGGTTGCTGCCGGTGATCGCGCCCGCCCTCTTGCGTCGGCGCATGGCGCGCGGCCGGGAAGACCCCGGCCGCTGGCGCGAAAAGCTGGGCGAGGCGACGCTGCCGCGCCCGGACGGCCGGCTGGTCTGGCTGCATGCGGTGGGGATCGGCGAGGTGATGGCCCTGCGCGGGCTGATCGTGGCGATGGCCGAGGCGGAACCGGGGTTGAGCTTCCTTGTCACCTCGACCGCGCGGTCTTCGGCCGAGGTGTTCGCGGGCAACCTGCCTCCGCGCACGC